>JAEULF010000278.1 GCA_016793965.1 Alphaproteobacteria bacterium
GCTCGTCGATCCGCCCTACGAGGCGAAGGACGAGCTCGACCGGGTGCTGCGCGGCCTCAAGCACGCGATCCGGCGCTGGGCGACCGGCGTCTATGCGCTCTGGTACCCGATCAAGGGGCGCGCGCCGGTCGACGCTTTCCACGCCGCCCTCAAGGCGTCGGGCATCCCGCGCATCCTGGCGGTCGAGCTGCTGCTCTGGCCGGTTCAGACGGAGGACCGCTTCAACGGCTGCGGCCTCGTCATCGTCAACCCGCCCTGGCAGGTCGATGCGGCGCTGCAGGCGATGTTGCCGCGGCTGGCAGGGATCCTGTGCACGGCGACGGGCAGCGCCCGCGTCGAATGGTTGGCGCCGGAGGATTGACGCGGGCCTTGCATCGGCCACCTTCCCGGCGCACCCGCGCGCCGCGCACGCTGGCGGCAGGCAGTTGACCCAATCGTGATCGCGACGTCAGCCGCCTCACGCCGACGTGACAGTGCGTGCGCGCCGCGCCGCCTCATCCTCGCGACCGGCAGCATTCGCGCGGCCGATTGCTGCTGGAGGACAGGACCATGCTCCGAGACATCGCGCGCTCGCTCAAGTCGCGCCTGGGACGGCGCGTCGGCGTCACCGTCCTGCTGCTCATCCTCGGCGTCGAGATCGCGATCTTCATACCCTCGGCGCTTCGGCTGCGCGAGGACATGATCGGCGCGCTGGAGGAGCGCGTGCGCGCCGTCGCCGACGCGGCGCTCGACGGCGGGAGCCCGGTGGGCACGACGGCCGGCGACCGCGCCGCGCGCCTCGCCGCGCACCTGGTGCGCCAGGAGGGCGTGCGCGGCGCAGCGGTGTTCCGCTCCGGCGGCGCCGGCGCGGCGCGCGCGGGCGAGCCGGTCGAGACGACGGAGGAGACGGCGCCGTCCGCGATCGGGGCCGTGCAGCCGGAACGCCGGGTCACGTCGGACGGCGCCCACTACGAGCTTGTCTGGCGGACCGGCGCGACGGGCGAGCCGCTGCTCGTCGTCGCGCGCACGGACAGGCAGACGCTGAGCGCTTCGCTCGCCTACTTCGCTCTCCGGGTCGGCGGCCTGGTCTCCATCATCATCGTGGTCGTGACGGTCGGCGTCATGCTGTCGCTGCACCGCCTGGTCCTGCGCCCGGTTCTGGCCCTGCACCGCAGCATGCGCGCGGCAACGGCCGACCCGGACAACGCCGACTCCTACCTGCTCGGCATGCCGCCCACGCGCCGCGACGAGCTGGCCGACGTCCTGACGGCGCATGACGCTATGCTCGCGCGGGTTGCCGAGAGCAAGCGCGCCGACCGTGCGCGGGCCGAGGACCGCGCTCTCTGGCTGTCGCGGCACGAGCCGCTGACGGCTCTGCCCAACCGGGCCTATCTGGCCGAGATCCTCGGCCGCGCGGTCGCCCAGGCAGCACGCGCCCGGCAAGGCCTGGCGGTGCTCACGATCGACATCGCGCGCTTCCGCTCCGTCAACGACGGCTATGGCGCGTCGGCTGGCGACGCGGCGCTCCGCGAGGTCGCGCGCAGGCTGCTGTCGGCCGTGCGCCCCGGCGATGCCGTCGCGCGAATCGGCGGCGACATCTTCGCCGTCGTCATGGCCTCGCCGGCGGAGCCCGGAGGCGCCGCAGCGGCGGCCCGGCGCATGCTCGATCTGATCGAGAAGCCGTTCGCAATCGAGGGCGCCGACCTGGCGCTGCGCGGGCGCGTCGGCATCTCGATCCATCCCGACGACGGCGCGGACGCGGCTGCGCTGCTGCAGGCGGCGGAGATGGCACTGGCCGGCGCCAAGCGGGAGGCGATCGGGACGATCCGGTTCGCTTCGGCCGCCATGACGCTGGAGGCGCGCCGGCGGCAGCGGATCGAATCCGAGCTCGGCCGCGCGATCGAGCGCGGCGAGCTCGAGCTGTTCTACCAGCCCAAGCTCTCGCTCGGCGCGAACCCCGCGCTCGACCGCCTATCCGGCGCAGAGGCGCTGATCCGCTGGCGGCACCCAGAGCGGGGACTGGTCTCGCCGGGCGAGTTCATCCCGGTCGCGGAAGCCAGCGGCCAGATCATCGCCATCGGGCTTTGGGCGATCGAGCAGGCCTGCTGGCAGGTGGCGCGCTGGGATCGGGAGGGACTGAGCGCGCCACGCGTCGCCGTCAACATCTCGGCGCAGCAGTTCCGCGATCCGCACCTGCCGGCGCACGTCGCGCGCGCGATGGCCGACGCCGGCATCGGCGCCGACCGCATCGAGCTGGAGATCACCGAGACCACCGCGATGTCCGATGTCGAGAGCGCCGCCGCGACGATCGCCGCACTCAAGATGCTGGGCGTCACGCTCTCGATCGACGACTTCGGCACCGGCTACTCCTCGCTGTCGTACCTGCGCCGCTTCGCGATCGACGCGATCAAGCTCGACCAATCCTTCGTGCGCCCGCTCGGCGACGGAGCGAATGACCAAGCGGCGGGAAGTGCCCGGGGCGGCGTCGGCGATCATGCCGCCGTCGAGACCGAGGCATCGCGCGAGCGCGGCCATGCGGAGGCGATCTCCGAGGCAGTGCTCGGCCTCGGCCGCAGCCTCGGGAAGAAGGTGATCGCCGAGGGCGTCGAGCGGGCGGACCAGCTCGACTACCTGCGCACGAGCGGCTGCGACGAAGTGCAGGGCTACCTGGTCGGCCGTCCGGTTCCCGCGCTTGAATTCGGCGAGATCCTGCGCGCCGGCCTCAAGCGGGCAGCTTGAGGCAGCGCACGCCGGGCAACGCTTCCACCAGCATCGCCGCAGCTGTCGCCGCCATGGAGAGCTGGCTGTCCGAAAGCTCGCGACTCTCTCCCTCCTCCTCCTCCCCGCGCAAAGCATGGAAGAGCCAGCGGCACGGCACGCGCCGCGAGCAGAAGCACCCATGGGCGAGGCGATCGACCTGCTGGTGACAGCCGACCTCCTTTACCCCATGACCGAGGGCGACCCCGCGATCCTCGGCGGCGAGGTCGCTGTCAGGCCAGGACGCATCATCCTTGCCGGGCCGGCCAAGCCCGCCGGAAGCTGGACTGCGGCGCTGTCTCTCGACGGACGCGGGAAGGCCGGGGCCATCTTCCGGCGACGTTTCCGATGCGCCGGAGTTGCTGTAAGCTCAGGACATGCTTGACTGCATGAGCCGCGGCGAGAGCTTGCCGGCCGACCTGGTCGGGCCGTTGCGCGACAGCGCCGCATTGATCGCTGACCCGTCGGCGCTTCGGCAAAGGCTGGCGCAGGACGGCTATGTGTTCCTGCGCGGCGCGTTGCCCGAGACCGACGTGGCGGCCGCGCGCGCGGCGGTCCTCGCCCATCTGGCCAGCGTCGGCGAGGTAGCCGAGCCGGTCGCCGAGGCGCGCTTCTCCGGCACCAGCCGGCGCAAGGAAGCGGCGCCCGACCTCGGCGCCTTCTGGCGTGCGATCAGCGAGCATCCGGCGGTGCGCCGGGTGAGCCACGGACCAGCGCTGCGCGCAGTCGCCGAGGCCGCGCTCGACTGCCCTGCGCTCGGCCAGGACTTCATCTTCCTGCGCGCGGGCGTGCGCGGGCGCGCGACCAACCTGCACTATGACTACCCGTTCTTCGCGCAGACGACCGAGCGCACGCTGACCTGCTGGGTGCCGTTGGGCGACGTTGCCGTGGAGGACGGACCGTTGGTCGTGGTCGAGGGCTCGAACCGCTTCGCGGACCTGATCCAGGGCGCCAAGGACTACCAGGGCGTCCACGGCCCGAAGACGTCCCTCGACATCTCCATGCAGGCCTTCGCGCGGACGCGCAGTGCGAGGCTGCTGACCGAGAACTACAAGGCTGGCGACCTCGTGGTGCTGGGCATGCTCACGCTCCACGGCGCGCTCGACAACCACTCCGACCGCATCCGGCTCTCCTTCGACGTGCGCTGGCAGCCCGCGCACGAGCCGCGCGACATGCGCTACTGGGGCAACCCGCCCCCCGGCATGACCGGGCGCAGCTACGGCGAGCTCAACGGCGCCAAGCCGCTCACCGAGGATTGGCACCAGCGCTGAAGCGCGGTCGCCCTTCAGAACAAGGCGCGCACGGCAGCGACGATCGCAGCGTGGTCCGGGATGACCGCGCTCTCCAGCTTGTCATTGAACGGCATGGGCATGTCGGCCGCGCCGACGCGAGCGACCGGAGCGTCCAGCCAGTCGAATGCCCGCTCCGTCACCATGGCCGAGACCTCGGCGCCGAAACCGCCTGTCCTCCAGCCCTCATGCGCGACGACCAAGCGGTTGGTCTTGCGCACGGACGCCAGGATGGTCTCCTCGTCGAGCGGCTTGATGGTGCGCGGGTCGATCACCTCGACGCTGATCCCCTCGTGCTCGAGCTGCGTCGCCGCCGTGAGGGCGCGGGCGACCATCGCCTGGGTGGCGACGACCGTAACGTCGCTCCCCGCGCGCTTGACGACGGCCCGGCCGAGCGGGATGGCGTACCATGCCTCCGGAACCGGCCCGGTCTGGCCGAGATAGAGCATCTTGTGCTCCAGGAAAACGACGGGGTTGTCGTCGCGGATCGCGGCGATGAGCAGGCCCTTGGCGTCGTACGGCGTCGACGGGGCCACGACCTTGAGCCCGGGGACGTGCGCGAACCAGGCCTCGAGCGACTGGCTGTGCTGAGCGGCGAGCCTGATGCCCCCGCCCTGGGGCCCGCGCACGACCAGCGGCACCTTCGCGACGCCGCCGTTCATGAAGCGGAACTTCGCCGCCTGGTTCACCAGCATGTCCATCATCAGCGTCACGAAGTCGAAGATCTGCACCTCGACAACGGGACGGAAGCCGGAGATCGCAGCACCGACGCCCGTGCCGCAGAACGTCGATTCCGAGATCGGCGTGTCGCGCACGCGCTCGCGCCCGTACTTGCCGACCAGCCCCTTCGACACCTGGAAGATGCCGCCGGTCTCGGCGACGTCCTCGCCGATCAGGATGACCGATGGGTCGCGCTGCATCTCCTGATCCAAGGCCTCGTTGAGCGCCGCCGCGAAGGTGAGCTCGCGGGCGCTGCCCGGCCCTGGCTCGACGAAGGCCTGCGCCGGCGCGTAGACAGCGGCCTTGGCCTCCTCCAGCGTGGGCTCCGGTCCGGCCTCGGCGAAGCGCACCGCCGCCGCGATCTCGTCATCGGCCGCGCGCTCGATCTCGGCGATCGCGCCGGCGTCGATCCCGGCCTCCAGGGTCATGCGCTCCTTGAGCACGAGCAGCGGGTCGCGCGCCTTCCACGCCGCCATGTCGGCGTCGCTGCGCGGCTCGCGCAGGTTGGCGCGCATGCTGTGCGGGCCCCAGCGCCAGGTCATCGCCTCGACGAGGGACGGCCCCTCGCCGCTTCGCGCGCGCCCGACGGCTAGGCCGAGCGACCGCCAGACAGCGACGGCGTCGTTGCCGTCCACCGTCTCGCCCGGCATGCCGTAGGCAGCGGCGCGCAGCGCCACCTGCGGCACGGCGGTCGTGTCGCGATAGGCGGTGTTGAGGGCGTAGTGGTTGTTCTCGCACACGAAGACCATCGGCAGGCGCCACACCGACGCCAGGTTCATCGACTCGTGGAAGACGCCCTGGTTGGCCGCGCCGTCGCCGAAGAAGGCGATGACCACGTCGTCCCCGCCGCGCAGCTTCGCGGCGAGAGCGGCGCCGGTGCCGATCGGCATCGTCGCGCCCACGATGCCGTTGGCGCCGAGGATGTTGCGCTCCAGGTCGGCGATATGCATCGACCCGCCGAGGCCCTTGCAGGAGCCCGTCGCCTTGCCCATGAGCTCCGCCATCATGCGGTCGATCTTGGCGCCCTTGGCGATGCAGTGGCCGTGGCCGCGGTGGTAGCTGCCGACGGCGTCGCGGTCGGTCAGGTGCAGGCAAGTGCCGGCCGCGACCGCCTCCTGGCCGGCATAGCTGTGCGCCGTGCCCTTGATGACGCCGGCCCTGAACAGCTCCGTCGCCTTCTCCTCGAAACGGCGGATGCGGGCCATGGTGCCGTAGAGCCGGAGCATGACGTCGGGCGGCGCCGCGAGGTTGCTGCGCGGCACGGGCTTGGCTGCGAGCTTGGCGGACATGCGTCCTCCTCGGCGCGACTGTGGATCGGATCAGAAGAACGTCTTGAGCGCGCCCGTCACGGTGAAGTCCTCGTCGACCCGGTAGAGCACGTCCCACTTGTCGAAGGCGGTGCAGGGATGGGAGATGCCGAAGGCGAAGAGGTCGCCGACCTTGATGTCGGCGCCCTTCGGATAGGCCATGTAGCAATGCTGGTCGTTCGACTTCGTCACCTCGTACTTCGATTCCGGCCCCGCCAGCCCGCGCAGCAGCTTGCCGTCGCGGTACTGGCGCAGCGGCGTCGGGTAGCCGAGGTCGTAGGGCAGGTCGCGGATCCCCATGTTCATCACCGCCACGCCCTCGTCCTGGAGCGACACCACCGCCGCCATCATCTCGAGCGCCGGAGTGAAGCTCTCCAGCGCCGAGACCTTGCCCTTGCCGGTCTCGAAGCCCTGGCGCTTGTCCATGCTGCGCAGGTGGCCGCAATAGAAGCCGTGGTCATAGGTCGCGTAGGAGCCGCCGCGCAGGATGATGCGAAGCCCCGGAACGTTGCGCGCCCGCTTGAAGCGCTCGACGACGCGGTCGTAGTAGGCGGAGCCGCCGGCCGTCAGGATCACCTCGTCGCGGCCCTTGAAGGCGCCGATCGCGTTGGCGTGGTGCAGGACCTGCACCGTGCGGTCGAGCAGCTCGTCGACGACGCGCATCGTCTCGTCGTAGGTCGGGCGCGCCACGAGGCCCTCGTAGCACTCGATGCCGGCAAGGTCGAAGGTCTTGGAGTCCTTCATCAGGAGGCCGATGAGGTCCTTCGCCTGGTCGAATGTGCGGACGCCTGCCCGGCCCTGGTCGACACCGACCTCGACCAGGACCTGGAAGCGCTCGCCGGGCTTCAGGTGCTTCGCGCCGTAGCGCGTGAACTGCTCCATGGCGCCGGCGGAGTCGACCAGGCTGTAGATCTTGGCATCGGGGTAGGTGCGGCGCAGCTCGACGAGCTGCTCGATGTTCGCCTTCCCGATCAGCTCGTTGGCGATGAAGATGTTCTTGATGCCCGTGGCGGCGACGATCGAGGCCTGGTGGATGGTGGCGGCGGTGATGCCCCAGGAGCCGCCGACCTCCATCTGGTCGATGTAGAGCTGCGGGCAGAAGCTCGACTTGCCGTGCGGCGCCAGCGAGACCTTGTGGTGCTCGGCGAACTCGCGCATCAGCGTCAGGTTGTTGCGCAGGTGCCCGTCGCGCATGACGAGCAGCGGCAGCATCATGTCGCCCCGCAGCACGTTCCAGCGCTTGTTGCCGATCTCGCCGAGCTTGATCGAGCCGGCGACGAGCGGCACGCCCTTGGTCTTGGCGTCGAGCGGCGTGTCCAGGATGGATTGCACGAAGGGGGTCACCATGGTCGCGGTCCTCTTGGCTTGCGAGAGCGTCACTTCGGGTCGTAGGCGAGCGCCTCGACCTCGACCTTGCAATCGAGCATCAGCTCGGAGCGTACCACCGAGCGGGCGGGAGGCGTGCCGGGGAAGAACTGGCCGTAGACCTTGTTGAACGACCAGAAGTCGCGCGGGTCCTCGAGCCAGACCGTGGTCTTGACCACGTGCGCCAGCGTGCAGCCGGCCTCCTCCATGAGGGCGCGGATGACCTCCATGACGCGCTGCGTCTGGCCTTCGATGCCGGCGTTGAGAACGGCGCCGAACTGGTCGATCGCGGTGATGCCGGAGACGAACACCCAGTCGCCGGCGCGCACCGCCTTGGACAGCGGCATGCGGTGGATGCCGCCGACCATGATCGGCCCGCCGAAGGCCTGGTGGCTGGGCGGGCGCGGTCCTGCGGCGCCGGATGCAGCGCCTCGAGGCTTGGCTGCCTTGGCCATGGGCGTCTCCTTCACGTCAGGTAAGCGAGCTTGACCTGCTCGTCGCGGAGCAGGTCACGGGAAAGCCCCTGCAGCGCGATCGCGCCGTTCTGCAGGACGTAGCCGCGGTTCGACAGCGCGAGGGCCATGTTGGCGTTCTGCTCGACCAGGAGCACGGTCATGCGCCCGTCCGCGTTGAGGCTGCGGAGCATGGCGAACTGCTGGTGAACGTACTTCGGCGCTAGGCCCATCGATGGCGAGTCGAGGATAAGGACGCGCGGATCCGAGATCAGGGCGCGCGCCATCGCCAGCATCTGCCGCTCGCCTCCGCTCATCAGGCCGGCCTTCTGGTCGCGGCGCTCTGCGAGCACGGGGTAGAGCGCGAAGACGCGCTTCAGCCCGTCCTCCAGCGCCACCGCCGAGGCGTTGACGTAGAGCCCCATCTTCAGGTTCTCGATCACCGACATGCCGGTGAAGACCTGGCCGTCCTCCGGCACGACGGCGATGCCGCGGCGGATGACGGCGTTGGCGCGCAGCCCGTCGATCCGCTCGCCG
>JAEULF010000322.1 GCA_016793965.1 Alphaproteobacteria bacterium
CCTGCCGGCGGCGCCCTCGCATCGCGCGCGATCGCGACGCTGGGCGCCGTCGCTGTCTTGGCCCAACGGTCGCCTGCCGCGTCGCAGCGCGACAGCTGCGAACACCTAACGAAAATTAACCCTCTCATGCGATAGTCCTCCGCCCGACACTGCGCCCCGCCAGCGCATGCGGCCGGAGAAAGCTCGATGATATTCCGCAACCCTTTCTCGACGCCTCGTGGTCCCGGCGAACGGGAGAAGCCCACGGCCGAGCCGGAGTCCGCCGATCTCGACGATGGCCTCGAGTCCGGCGCCGACCTGCCGCCCCAACCCGCCGAAGCCGCGCAAGATGCCGGCGAGGTCTTGCGCGAGGCGGCTAGCGCCGCGCGCGCCGACCCGGAGCGCCTGGCCAAGGCCGCGGCCAACGCCGCGGCGGCGTTGAACGGGAACGCAGACGAGAAGTACATCCCGAAAAAGGTCACGGCCGCCGCAATGACGGCGGACGAGCTGAACGCCACGCAGATCGTCATCCGCGACGAGCTGTTCCAGCACTTCCTGCCGCGCTTCGACGACAAGCCGTCCATCTGCGTCGCCTTCGCCTTGATGACCGCAGCGGCGAAGATGATGGAATCGCACAATGGCGCCGAGTTCGCGGCCATCGCCATGGAGCGGACCGCCGGCGGCGTTCGCAGCGGCCTGATCCAGGCCCAGGCAGCGCTTCGCATCCGCCTTGAGGAGCGGGTCGAGGAGCAGAAGCGCAGGCTCCCGCCGGCCAGCTACGTTGCCTTGTCTCCGCCCACGCCGAGCGAGACGATCAGCCTGCCGCCGCCCTCGTCTCCCGTCGATGCCGGCCCCTCCAGGGCAGAGCCGCAGGTCATCGACGTCAAGGCCGAAGAGGTCAAGGACTCCCCGGACCGGGACAAGGAGGATCGGCGTCCGGTGGCGCGGCGCGTCAACGCGCGCGCGCTGGAGAAGGCAGAGCACGCGGCAAAGCAGCGCGAGCGCGAGGCGCAGGCCCGCTCGCAGGCCCTGGCGGACAAGACGCCTGTCGCTCCGTCGGTGCCGCCGCCCGCGCCCCCGACCGCGCAGCCGGATCGGACGCCGCCTGTCCCGCCCGCCCCGCCGCAGTACGCGCAGCAGCCAACGATGCCGGCGCAGCCAGGGTATGCGCCTTCGGAGCTGCCGCCGAGCTATCGCCCCAATGCCTATCCTGCTGCGGCGCAGGCGTCGCCGCCGCCGATCCCGCCGCAGCCAGGCTGGGGACCGCAACAGCCCTATCAGCAACAGCACTACCAGCATCCCTATCCCTATCAGGGCCAGCAGCAGATGCCGGGCTATCCCCCGGCACCTCAAGCCGCAGCGCCCCAAGCGCCCTATGCGGCGCCGACCAGCTACGGGCCCCAAGGCTACGCGGCGCCGCCGCAGCACCCCGGCTACCAGCAGCAGCCCGGCTACCAGCAGCAGCCACCGGGCTATGCGCCGCCGCCGAGCTATGGCGCGCAACCGGGCGCCGCGCCGCCGGGCATGCAGCACCCCGGCTATGGCGGGCCTCCGCAGTCCTTCGGGCCACCGCCCGGATTTCCTGTCGCGCCGCCGGCCCCGTCAGCGCCGCCGCGCCAAGCTGGCGGATGGACTGCGCGTCCCATGGGTGCGCCGCAACCTCGGTTCAGCGCGCCGCCGGCGCAGTCGCCGGCCGCACCGGAGCAGCCGCCCGGCCACACGCGGACCGGTCCGCTTGGCTACGCGCCAATCGGACCTGTGCCCCCTGCGCCGCCGCCGCAGGCCCGCACCAGCGGGCCGGTGATGGGTGCCGGCCCGTTCCCGGGCATGATGCCGCCGGCGAGCCCGATGCCGCCGCCGCAGATGGCGGCACGGCCGAGCACCGACGCGTTCTATGACCAGACCGAGCTTGCAGCGCTTGCCGCCATGGGGCTCGGCGACCCCGGAGCCGCAGGGCCGGCCGACAGCTTGACCGGCGACGCCGGCGCCTACGGTGCCGGTCAGGCGATGCCGTGGGACGCGCAGCAGCAATGGTCGCCCGGATCTGGCGGGGGGCTGAGCGGACCGCAGCTTGCCGGGCATAGCAGCGCACCGCCGCAGCCGGCCAAGCTGGGAGCCGCGACTCCGCCGGGAGCGATTGCCGGAGCGCCGCCCGCCGGTCGCGGTCTCGGCGGCCCCATCCAGCAGTCTCCCGCCGCGCCGACATCGATGGACCTGGGAACGCTCGAGCGCTTGCAGCATGATCGCGAAGTCGAGCGCTTGCATCGCGCCGAGGCGCGCCCGACAGGCTCGTCGGAAGTGCGACCCCACGCCCCCGACGTTCCGGAGGGGATGGCGCAAATGGTCGATCTCAACGCGCTCGAGGAGCAGATGAAGCGGCAGATCGCGGAGAAGCGCGCCGCCGCTCTGGCGCGGACCACCGGCCGGTTCAGCAGCTCGGGCGGAGCCTGACGCATGGCTGCGGCCGGGAGCGGGGCGCGGCGCCCAGGTCTCGGCGACGCCATGGCTTGGCTGCGCGCGACCCTGGCATCCGCCATCGCGGTCGCCGCCATCCCCGCGGCGGCACAGGAGACCGGCTCAGGAGCGCGATCCGAAGCGGGGCGCGCTGCCCTCGAGGCAGGGGCGAAGGCGTTCGCCGGCGGCAAGTCAGGCCACGAGCTCGTCGGCCAAACGGTGTCAGGCCAGGCAAGCGTGCTCGATGGCAATCAGCTGGTGATCAACGGCCAGCCGATCTTCATCGAGGGCATAGACGCGCCGGAGCCGAACCAGACCTGCCTCGACCGCGAGCGCCGCCGCTACCCCTGCGGCGAGCGGTCTACCGAGGCGCTGCGGAAGCTGATTCGAGGAAGCGACGTCTCCTGCAAGATCGTCGCCCAGGACAAGTTCCGCGGCGCAGTGGGCACCTGCGCAGCAGGCGGCGGCGATCTCGGTCAGGAGATGGTCCGTCGGGGACATGCCGTCCCGCACGGGCCAGCCGGCAGCCGGTTCGTCGAGGACCAGAAGCTCGCGAAGAAGCAAAAGCGCGGAATCTGGGCCGGGGAGTTCCAGCTTCCGACGCTTTGGCGCCGCGCGTACGGCAACCAGCCGCGCACATTCGCCGGCCAAGGACTCTGTCTGATCAAGGGAGCCGTCGAGGCCGACGGCACCAAGCGCTACTACCGCCCGAAGGAGGTCGGCTACGACCGCGTCATCGTCGATTTCGACAAGGGCGAGCGCTTCTTCTGCTCGGTCGCCGAAGCTTGGGACAACGGCTGGCGCCAACCCGGCCCGACATGCGCCGTCAAGGCCAAGGTCATGGCGGACGGCAAGAAGCGATACTTCCTGCCCGAGGATCCGGAATGGGAGCGCACCAAGGTCAACTACCCCAAGGGCGACCGCTGGTACTGCCATGTCGGCGACGCGGTCGAAGCCGGCTTCCGCCGGTGCCTGATCAAGGGCAAGCGCCAGCCCAACGGCAAGAAGCTCTACTTCCAGGCTGACCACCCGAAGTACAAGGAAGTCCGCGTCGATATCGACGGCGGGGACCGGTACTTCTGCTTCATTCAGGATGCCGAGCGCGCCGGGTTCCGGCTGGCGCCACGCTGACGGGATGCTCGGCCGGGGGCGCTTCCGGGGCGCTTGGCGGCTAGCGCTACCGTAGGCCGTAAGCGCATCCGTCACTCTCTTCCAGCATAAGCATTCCGGCATACTTTATTGCCCGAGCCGATTGGTGCGAAAAACAAGCCATGAGCGCAAAGCAACGTGCAGTTCCCCTGTCCTCGAAGAAGGCAGCTGCAGCAATGACCGATTCAGCGGCTGCGCCCGCGCGCCAAGAGGCTGCTCCCGCCGCAAGCCGCGCGCAGAACGAGATTCCGGCCGGCACCAACATCACGCAGATCAGGGAGATCCTGTTCGGCCAGACGCAGCGCGAGAACGAGGGGCGCTTCCGCCGCGTCGAGGAGAACATCTCGCGCTTGCGCGACGAGCTGATGGAGCGGCTCGACCTGATGCATGCGCAGATCGACCGGGAGATCCAGGCGGCCAAGAGCGAGACGACCCAGATGGGCCTTCAGTTCGCCGAGCGCGTCAAGGCGCTGGAGGATCACCTGCGCGGCGAGGTCAAGTCCAACGCCAAGTTCCTCCAAGGCAACCTCGACGCCATGCGCCTCGACCTGGAGAACGCCGTTCGCGGCCTGAGCAACAGCAAGACAGGACGCAACGACTTGGCCGACTACCTGATCGAGGTCGGGCTGCGCCTGAAGGGCGAGCCGACGCTGAACGCGCTCGACGAGCAGCTGAAGGCGTTGGTCGCTCCCGCCGACCCGGCCGCGGGCAGCGGCAATGGCAAGCGCTGACGCGAGCGCGACCACCGATCCCTCGGCCGACGCGGACGCGCTCAAGCAGCTCCTTCTCGGCGGCGAACTCTCGACCCTCGACAGGGTTTCCGCGATCGTCGCCGCTCTTGAGGACCGGGTCGGCGACGATCGGGCGATGCACGACGCGATCCTACCCGTGATCGCCGAGGTCCTGCGCGACGCTGGCGCGCGCGACCACGAGAGCCTGGCCGCAGCGCTTTCCCCGCTGATCGTCGCGAGCCTGCGGATCGAGATCCGCAACTCGCGCGACATGATGGTCGACGCCCTCTATCCGCTCACCGGCAGGCTGGTGTCCGCCGCCGTGCGGAACGCCATGCGGTCCTATGTCGAGGCGCTCGACCAGCAGATCAACAGCGCCTTCTCCCTGACGACGTGGCGCGCGCGCGTGCAGTCGCTTCTGTCCGGCGTTCCCGCCGCTGAGATCCTGCTGCGCCTCAACCCTCCCGTCACGGTGCGCGAGCTCCTGGTCGTCCACCGCACGAGCGGGCTCCTGGTGGCGCGCGTAGCGCGCGGCGGCGAGTCCGGAGGCGAGGCCTCGGACGGCGACCTGGTCGCCGGCATGCTAACGGCGCTGCTGTCTTTCGCCGAGGAGGCGCTCGGGGCAGAAGGCGGCGGCGATGTCCGGACGCTGCAGCTCGGCGACGGCGAAGTCATGCTGACCTGCACCCCTGCGGTGATCTTCGCCGTGAAGATCGGCGGCCTCCCGCGCCCGGGAACGCGCTCCGCGGTCGATGCGATGCTGCTCGGCCTGGTCGAGCGCTGGGGCGACACCCTGCGGACGTTCGACGGCACGCTGGCGGACGGGGATGCCACGACCCTGCGCGACGACCTCGCTTCTCGGCTTGAGGCCCTGGCCGGAGCGCTTGCCAGACCGGGTACCGCCAAGACGCCCTGGACAGGGATCATCGCCGTCGGATGCGTGACCGCTGTCCTTCTCGGCTGGTGGGCGACGACGGCTTGGCGCGACCATGCAGCGGCGTCGGTACAGCGCCGCGCGGATGCCGTTGTGTCTTCCCGCCCGGGCCTCGCCGGGTACCCGGTCTCCGCGACGCTCGACCGGTCGAGCGACCGCATCCTCGTGCGCGGCTTGTTCCGCGACCATGCCGAGATCGACGCCCTCGCCGGCGCCCTGTCCGCCGCCCTTCCTGCCATGACCATCGATCGCTCGGGCACGGCTGTCCTGCCTCAGGCGCAGCGCGAGCCGACTGCGACAGAGCGCCTTGAGGTGCTCATCCGGCGCGAGGCGCTTTTCTTCGACGACGACGGGCGCATGCGGGACGCGGCGCGGCAGCGGTCGCTGCTCGACCAGGTTGCCACGCTCATGATGGCCGCGGATCCCGATGTCAGGCTGCGCCTCGTCGGCCGGTCCGAGTCGGACCCAGGCGAGAAGACGCAGGCTTTCGCCCTCGCGCGCGCGAGCGACGTCGCGGAGCTGCTTGAAGCGAAGGGCATAGCGCGCTCGCGCTTGCTGCCGCTCGGCCGGGTAGCGGAGCGCCCCGCGCGACCGCTGGTCGGCGCCGCCGTGCGCCATTGGGTCGAGCTGTCGCTGATGTTCAGCGGCGAGGCGGGCCGCCCAGAGACCTCGGCCATCCGCGACCAGCTTGCCGCCCTGCTCCGCTCGGAAGGCATCGCCTTCGAGCGCGAAGCCGTGCTGAAATCGACCGCCGAGGCCGATCGGCTCCTGTCGCGGATCGCCGGCCTGATGGCAGAGCTGCCGCGCGGGTATGCGCTGCGCGTCATCGGCTATACTGACCCGACGGGAACGACGGCGCGGAACGAGGCTCTGTCCGATCAGCGCGCTTCGGTCGTGGCGGCGCGACTCGTCTCGCTCGGGGTTCCGGCATCTCGTCTCGTCACCGAGGGCCGGCCGTCGATTCGCCCCCGCACTGCCGCGTCCGACGAACTGCTCGCCATGCGCCGCGTCGAGTTCGAACTGATCGAGCAGCGCTGATCGCGTCGCTGCGAGAATCCGGGTAAAGGCTAGCGGACATGGAAGCCAGCGGACCGGTCACCAAGAAGATCTGCCTGATCGGCCAGTTCGGCGTCGGCAAGACGTCGCTGGTCCGTCGCTACGTGCTGGGCCAGTTCTCGCCGAAGTACCAGGCGACCGTCGGCGTGAACGTCTACAAGTACGCGGACAAGGTCGTGCGCCAGGGCTCCGAGGTCGCCGTCAACCAGATCATCTGGGACGTGGACGGCGCGCTGCAGAACATGGCCGTCCTCGGAAACTACCTACGCGGCTCCGCCGGAGCCATCGTCGTGGGCGACGTCAGCGTCGATGAGTCCATGGCGGCGATGGAGTCCCATCTCGCGCGGTTTCGAGCCCAGCTGCCAGGGCGCCCGGTGGTCGTCGCGCTCAACAAGGTCGACCTGGTCGACCCGAGCGCCGCGCAGGCGGCAGCGGAGCGGACTCGCGCGAGCCTCGGGCTGGCAGCGGTCCTGACGAGCGCAGCGGACGGCACAGCGGTGCCCGAACTCTTCCGGACGCTTGCGTCCCAGATCCTCGAGCTCGGCACGTAGGGGCGAAGGGATGGCAAGCGACGCGATCTCCCGCCTTGAGCGGAGCAGGGCCGGCCAGGCGCTCGGCGAAGTCCTGGACCGCGGCACCGTGAGCGTCCTGGTCATCGATCGCGCTCTCCGCGTGACGGAGAAGGCAGGCAAGGCGGTCCATCACGTCCCGATCGGCGCTGGCCTGACCGATGTCCTGCCGATCCTCTTCGGCTACGAGGAGGTTCTCGAGGCGCTCGCGGACGGAGAGGGCGAACCGCAGACGATCTTCCATGTGGAGTTCGTCGACTGGGAAGGTCCCAACTTGGTGTTCAACCTCGAGATGCTGCCCTGCGGTCCGGGCTTCGTCTCGGTCGTCCTGCTCGAGTGCAGCGAGATCGTGCGGCTCCATCGGGAGGTGGTCCAGCAGCGGAACGAGCTTGCCATCGCGCAGCAGGCGATGGCCCGCGCCGGGCGCGAGCTGGCTGCAGCGAAGGAGCGGGCCGAGGAGGCGAACGCCGCGAAGAGCCTATTCCTGGCCAACATCAGCCACGAGCTGCGGACGCCGCTCAACGCCATCCTCGGCTTCTCGGACATCATGTCCAATCGCCTTTTCGGCCCTTTGCCCGCACGCTACGAAGAGTACGTGCGCGACATCTGGCGCAGCGGCTCCCACCTCCTCGCCCTCATCAACGACCTGCTCGACCTGTCGAAGATCGAGGCCGGAAAGATGGAGATGGCGGAGGAGATGCTCGACCTGGCCGAAGTGATCGGCGAGTGCGTCGCCGTGGCTTCCAAGGCGGCCAACGAGCAGGTCTCGGTCGTCGTCGACGCCGACCCGGCGACCCGGCGCATCCGCGCGGACCGGCGGGCAATGACGCAGATGCTCCTCAACTTGCTGAGCAACGCGCTGAAGTTCACGCCACCGGGCGGAAAGGTCTCCGTCGTCGCGCGCCGCGCCAAGGACAAGGCGCTGATCGAGGTCAGCGACACAGGCGTCGGGATGGACGATGCGGTCCAGCGCAGGCTCTTCGAGCCGTTCCGCCGCGCCGGAAGCGGCGAAGCGCGACGGTCGGAAGGCACTGGGCTTGGGCTGGCGATCACGCGACGGCTCGTCGAGCTACATGGCGGCACCATCTCGGTGGCAAGCAAGCCCGGTCAAGGGACGACGATGACCTTGGCTTTCCCCGCGACCCGGATCGCTGACTGACGCGGGCACCGCAGCACGAGAATTCCGCTTCTCACGGCCCCGGCCAGAGGGTAGAGGCACCCGTCCACTTCACGCTCCCCGCGAGGCCCAGCTTGCGCTCGATCCTCTCCCGCTGCGGTGCAGCCATGGCATCCGCTGCCGAGGCGTCCTTCGCGCGCCCGTGGCTCGCCCTCGCGATCACCGCCGCCCTCACGGCCGCCGCCGCCACCTACTCCGTGGCGAGACTTGGCGTCGATACGGACACGACGAGCATGCTCTCGGCGAAGCTGCCGTTCCGCCAGGCCTACGAGCAGCATCGCGCCGCATTTCCGCAGCTCAACAACCTGCTCTTGGTCGTTGTCGAAAGCCCGAGCCGGACCGCCGCTCGCGACGCGGCGGCGCAGCTCGCGGAGCGCTTGCGCCGGGCCCCGGCGATCGCCCATGTCGGCTACCTGTCGGGCAGCCCCTTCCTGCGCCGCAACGGCCTCCTCTTCCGACCGACTGCCAAGCTCGAGACCCTGCTCGATCGCTTGGAGGCGTCCGCGCCGCTGATCGGCGCCCTGGCGCAGAACCCGGACCTGCGCGGGATGGCCGGCGTTCTCGGCCTGATCGTCGAGGAAGCGGGCAAGGGCGACACCAAGGTCGGGGACCCGCGCCCCCTTGCGCGCATGGTCGGCCGCGTCGCGCAGGCATTCGAGCAGGTCGGTGCCGGCCTGCCGGACGCCATCGACTGGGGCGCGGTGCTGGAGGAAGACGGCGATGGCGCGATCGCGCGCGAGATCGTCGAAGTGCAGCCGAAGCAAGACTTCGGCTCTTTGGATCCGGCTGGCGCGGCGATCCGATCGGTCAACGCGATCGTTCGCGAGCTCGGGCTCGAGCAAGCAGCCGGACTCCGCGTCAGGCTGACCGGAGGCCCGGCCCTGGCGCGCGACGAGTTGCGCACGGTGGAAAGCAACATCGGCCTCGCCGGTCTCCTCTCCCTCGTCCTCGTCGGCGCGGTGCTGCTCTGCGGCTTGCGCTCGCCGAGGCTCGCCGTCGCGATCCTCGTCACGGTGGTCGTCGGCCTCGTCTGGACGGCAGGATTCGCGGCATTGGCGATCGGCAAGCTCAACCTGATCTCCGTCGCGTTCGCGGTCTACTTCATCGCGCTCGGCGTCGATTTCGGCATTCATCTGGGGCTCGGCCATGGCGACTCGGTCGCTGCCGGAGCGCAGGAAGGTGCGGCGCTCGGGCGCGCCGCCCGGCGCCTCGTCGGGCCGCTCAGCCTGTGCATGGCGTCGACAGCCGTGGCCTTCCTCGCATTCGTGCCGACGACCTTTCGCGGCATCGCCGAGCTCGGGATCATCTCCGCCTTCGGCATGGCCTGCGCGCTCGGCTCCACCTACTTGCTGCTGCCGGCCCTGATCCGGCTTCTTCGTCCGCGCTTCACGGCCCGGCCGGCACGCGTCGCGGAGGCGTTGCGCAGCCTTTGGTGGCCTGAGCGCCACCCTCGGGCCGTCCTTGCCGTCAGCGCGGCGCTCGCCGTCGCCAGCTTGGCTGCGTTGCCATTCCTGCGCTTCGACTGGGACCCGATCGAGCTGCAGGGCGCCGGAGTTCCATCCGTGGTCGCCTTCCGCGACCTGGCGTCAGATAGCCGGACGACGCCGATGCGCGGCATCGTTCTCGCGGCCAGCCGCGCCGAGGCCGAGAGCCTGGTGCCGCGACTGTCCGCCCTGCCGTCCGTCGCCGGCACTGTCACCCTGCGCGATTTCGTCCCGTCCGACCAGGCGACCAAGCTTGCGCGCATCGCGGACGCGCGGGAGCTGCTGGAGCCGGTGCTGCAGGGGCCGCCGGCGCCGACAGGCGAGGACATCGTCGCCCGGCGCCGCGAAGCGATCGCGATCTTCGCCAGCCGCGCCACGGCGCTGCCCCCGACCGCCGACCAAGCGCTACGCCAGGCGGCAGCGCGCCTGCGGCAGGCCATCGTCGCGCTGCCGCGCGATCCGAGCGGCGCGGTGGCGCCGGACCTGCTCGAGCGGCTCGACCGCGCGGTCGCAGGCAGCGTCCCTTCCCTTCTCCGCGACCTCACTCTCGCGCTTTCCGCCGGACCCGTGGCGATCGACGACCTGCCGGCGGAGATCGTCCGCCGCTTCGTCGCGGCGGACGGCCGAGCCCGCATAGAGGTGCTGCCGCGCGAGGTCATCGACCGGCAGGAGAGGATGCTGCGATTCGCCAAGGACCTTTTCAGCGTGGCGCCTGCCGCCATCGGCGCTCCGGCGATGCTCTACGCGTCGGGCCGCGCGGTGATCGAGGCCTTCGCGGAAGCGCTCGCCGGCGCGCTGCTCGCCATCGCCGCGCTGCTGTACCTGCATTTCCGCCGCTGGCGCGACGTCTGCCTGGTGCTCGCCCCGCTGGTCCTCGCAGCGCTCCTCACGAACGCCTACGGCGTCCTGCTCGGCAAGAACCTGAACTTCGCGAACGTCATCGTCATCCCGCTCTTGCTCGGCATCGGCGTGGCAGGCGCCATCCACCTCCTGGCTCATCACCGCTACGGAAGCGCCGAGGTCGGCGCTGGACCGTACAGGCCGCTCATCGTGAGCTTCCTGTCGACGCTGTTCGCCTTCGCTACCTTGGCGATCTCGAGCCACCGCGGCACGGCCAGCCTCGGCGAGCTGCATGCGGTCTCCGTCATCTTCTCGCTGATCACGACAGTGACGCTTCTGCCCGCCTTGCTCGCCCTCGAGCGTCCGCAGGCGCCCGAACCGGAGAGCCGTCCGGACGGTCGTTGAACTCGGCTCACGGTCCGCCGCGCGGGCAGGCGCGCAGCAGGTCGGCGCACTCCTCGCCGCGCCCGAAGACGCCGCCGGACTGCCCGGAGAAGCGCACCGACCGGATGACGCCGTCCGACACCAGCACGTCCATCCTGCACCAGCGGGCAGCGACGCTCGGCCGCCGCGCGCCGCCCTGCGAGGGGTCGCGGCTCAATGTCGGGTCGTCGGCACCCGACGCGTCCGCCCATCCGGACCCCTCGAAGTAGCTGAGCCTCTCGCCGTCCCCGCCGCGCGCGATCCGGTCCGGCTTGCCCGCGCAGGCAACGAGCGTCTGGACCGGCTTGCCGACCAGCTCGCGCGCCGCCGAGCGCGCCTCGCGGACGCGCTCCTGCGCGCAACCTGCGAGAGCGCAGGCCAGCAGCAGCGCCACGGCATGGGAGAGCTTGGGGCGCGCGGCAGACATCAGCCGGCGCGCCCCATCAGGCGCAAGCTCTGCATCTGGATCATCACGGTCACGAGGACGTCCAGGAACACGATCGCGGCGGCGACGAGCGGCCGCACGTCCAGCATCACGCGCGCGACGTAGCCCGCGTACACGAGAAGGAGGGCGATGCTCGCATAGACGACCGCATCCGCCAGGGCGCCCCCGAGGATGCCCGTCGCCTGCAGCAGGACGATCGGCAGGTGGACGGCCATCTGCAGCAGGGTCGACCAATTCCAGGCCGCGATGAAGCTGAAGTACTGCGCGCGGCGATCAAGCGCGCCGCACAGCCAATGCATGGCGACGGGAAATGCCGTCCACTGCACGGCGTAAGCGATGCTCCCGGCGACCAGGAACCTCAGGACGTCCACCCTCGCCCCGACGCGATCGAGCGCCTGGGAGACCTGCAGGTACTCCATGGCGAAATGCGGGACAAGGATGAAGGCCGCCGCCCAGAACGAGTTGGCGCAGCCCTCCGGGGTCGCCGAGAAGAACGCCCGCGCGCCGGCATCGCCGCGCGCGAACCGCGCGACGCCCGCGAGCGCGAGCGCGAACTCCCTGGTCGTCAGCATCGAAGCTGGCTCTCCTATGGCGATACCGGTGCGCGGCGCAGGCTGTCAGGCGCGCCCGAAATAGGCCTCGAGCATGCGCAGGTAGATCTCTGTCAGGGCGGCGATGTCCTGCAGCGACGCGCGCTCGTCCACCTTGTGCATGGTCTGGCCCACCATCCCGAACTCGGCCACCGGGCAGACGTCCTTGATGAAGCGCGCGTCGGACGTGCCGCCGGTCGTGCTCAGCTCCGGGGTCTTGCCGGTCACCTTCCGGATCGCATCGATCGCGATCTCCGAGAGACGCCCGGGCGGCGTCAGGAAGGATTCGCCGCTGACCTTGACGTCCAGCTCGTAGCGCCCGCCTTCCGCGCTCGCGCGCTCGTGGAGCCATTCCGTCAGGCTCGCGCCGGTGTGCAGGTTGTTGAACCGGATGTTGAAGCGCGCGGTCGCCCGCGCCGGGATCACGTTGGTGGCCGGATTGCCGACGTCGATCGACGTCAGCGCGAGGTTCGACGGCTGGAAATGCTCGTTGCCTTGGTCCAGCTTGCCGCCCGTCAGCGACGACAGGATGCGCACGAGGCGCTCGATCGGGTTGTCGGCGAGGTGAGGATAGGCGACATGGCCCTGCAGGCCGTGCATCGTCAGCACGGCGTTGAGGCTGCCGCGCCTGCCGATCTTGATCATCTCGCCGAGGCTGGTCGGGTTCGTCGGCTCGCCGACGATGCACATGTCGATCGGCTCGCGCCGCGCGCGCAGCCAGCTCAACACCTTGGCCGTGCCGTTCACGGACGGGCCTTCCTCGTCGCCCGTGATGAGCATGCTGATCGACCCGCCGAACTCCTCGCCCCAGCGCGCGGCAAAGCGCGCCGCGGCCGCGGTGAACGCCGCGATGGCGGACTTCATGTCGGCGGCGCCGCGGCCGTAGACGTATCCGTCGATGATCTCCGCGGCGAAGGGATCGACCGACCAAGCCTTGAGGTCGCCCGGCGGCACGACGTCGGTATGGCCGGCGAAGCAGAAATTGGGCTGCCGGGTGCCGAACCGAGCGTAGAGGTTGTCGACTCGGTCCGTGCCCGGCTCCTCGAAGGGGAGCCGCAGGACCTGGAAGCCGATCCGCTCGAGCGCCACCTGCAAGCGATCGAGGCACCCGGCGTCGATCGGCGTGACGCTGGGGCAACGGATCAGCGAGCGCGTGAGCTCGACCGGGTCAACGAGTTCCATGGCCCGCTTTCCCGCTCAATCGCGCAGCAGCTCGTTGATGCCCACCTTCGACCGCGTCTGCGCGTCCACTTTCTTGACGATGACCGCGCAGTACAGGGACGGGCCGGGCGATCCGTTCGGCAGCGGCTTGCCCGGCAGGGAGCCCGGCACGACCACCGAGTACGCAGGGACGCGGCCCATGTGCACCTGGCCGGTCTCGCGATCGACGATCTTGGTCGACGCCCCGATGAAGACGCCCATGGAGAGCACCGCACCGGTCTCGACGATGACTCCCTCGGCAACCTCGCTGCGGGCTCCGACGAAGCAATTGTCCTCGATCACCACCGGGTTCGCCTGCAAGGGCTCGAGCACGCCGCCGATGCCGGCACCGCCGGAGATGTGGCAGTTCTTGCCGATCTGGGCGCAGGAACCCACCGTCGCCCAGGTGTCGATCATCGTTCCTTCCGCGACATAGGCGCCGACATTGACGAAACTCGGCATCAGGACGACACCGGGCGCGATGAAGGCCGACCGGCGCACGACGCAGTTCGGCACGGCGCGGAAGCCGGCCGCGCGGAACTCGCGGTCGGTCCAGCCGGCGAACTTCGACGGGACCTTGTCGAACCACGGCGCTGGCAGGTTCTGGCCGATCGGATACACCGCCCCCGGGCCGCCGGCAATCGGCGCCGAATCAAAGAGGCGGAAGGACAACAGGACGGCCTTCTTGAGCCATTGGTGCACAGTCCACCCGGCAGGCCCCTTCTCGGCAACGCGGACGCGACCGCTGTCGAGATCGGACAGGGCTCGCTCGACGGCATCGCGAACCGGGCCTTGCGTCGCGGGTCCGACCTTGTCTCGGCCTTCCCACGCGGCATCGATGGTCTGTTGCAGGTCATTGTCGGTCATTGCGGTCCTCGACAAGGCGGTCGAAGCATTGAGACGGTGAGCCGGTCACATGCCGGTCAGGGCGAGCGAAGTCAAGCCGACCCGGCCGCGCCGACTGCTCACGGCCGCGCTGGAGCGATCGTTTCGAGCCAACCTGCCAGGTCGTCGGTGACGTGATGGATCGGCCCGGCCGCCTGCGGCAACGCATCCCCGCCGGAATGCACGAGCACGGTAGACATGCCCAGAGCTGCCGCCGTCGCCAGGTTCCTCGTTTGATCGTCCAGGAACACGGCCGTCGCCGGATCGATCCCGTGCCGGTGAAACAAGCCGACATACGCGGCGCGCGCCGGCTTCGGGCAGTAGCCGGCGGCGGCGATGTCGAAGATGCCGTCGAAATGGCCATGGTCGACTCCGATGCGGAGCAGCACCCGCTCGGCATGAGCGCGACTGGCATTCGTGAAGACGACCTTGCGACCGGTCAGGCGGCCGATCGCCGCATCGAGGCGCGGATCGGGCGGAATTGCCGAGAGGTCGACGGCGTGGACATCATCCAGATAGGTCATCGGCTCGATGCCATGCTCCTGCACGAGCCCGCCAAGAGTGGCGCCGTGCGATTGCAGGTAACGAACACGGACCCGCCGTGCCTCTACCGCATCGACGCCGAGGGCCGCGGCAACGAAGGCCTCGATGCGGCGCTCCACTTGCGACGCAAGGTCGAAGCGCGCGGGATAGAGCGTATTGTCCAGATCGAAGACCCAGGTCTCGGCATCGGCCAAAGGCGGCATCGCTGAACTCGCTTCGTCGCGACCTGGTTAAGGTTTACGACGGCACCGCTCCACGCGCCATCAACGTGATGTCCGTTGCCATGACGCTCGCGCGGATAGATCGCAGGGCATAGCGCCGGGAGTGTTCCCTTCCTGCGAGAATGCGATAATGTCCGTTCAATACTTCGCGGAGCGGGACGACCCCAGGACGAGGGCTTCCAATTTGGCGACGGAATCGGTGAGGGTGACGGCGCTCAGCGCCTCCGGAGCGTCTACCGACAAGGTCGGAGACCGGGACCGCTTCCTCGCGTTCTCGTTCTGCGCCGCGGACCTCCTGATCGAGCTCGACGAGCACCAGACGATCATCTACTCGGCCGGGGCGGTGGCGCAAACGCTCGGCCTGGCCCCGTCGGCGCTGATCGGGCAAGCGGCTGAATCGATCGCGTCCGACGCCGACGCGCCGATGATGCTGGAGCTGCTGGCCCGCATGCTGAGCTACGGGCGCCTTGAGGAAGGCCTCATCCGGCTGCGCGGCCCTGACGGCAACGCGACCCCCAAGTACATCATCTCCGGCTACCACCTGCCGCATCTCGGCGGGCACTACTTCATCAGCTTGCGCCGCCAGTTCGCCCGCAGCCTGGACATCGGCGACGAAGGCACGCGCGACGCCGAGACGGGAATGCTCGTGGGCGACAGCTTCCTCGACATCGCGAACGCGCAGCTCGAGAAGCTGACCAAGGACGGAGAGTCGGTCCAGCTGGCCACTGTCGAGCTGCAGGACGCCGAGGAGCTTCGCAGCCGCCTGGACGAGGGCGGACGGAAGCGTCTGAAGGCCGCGATCGGCGCCACGCTGCGCGCGAACTCCGTCGGCGGCGACATGGCCGGCGACCTTGGCGACGACAGGTTCGCGCTCATCCACGACAAGGAGCTCGACCTCAAGGCCGTCGAGCGACGCATCGCCGAGCAAGCCAGAGCGCTCGACCCGCTCGGCATCGGCCTCGCGGTCAAGGCCGCGCACGTGGCGATCGGGCCGTCCGCGATGTCCGACGACGACGCCACCCGTGCGCTGATCTACGCGATCAAGCAGCTGGATACGACCGACGGCAAGCTCGACGTCAGCAAGCTCTCGGAGAGCCTGACATCGATCGTCGAGACCACGGCGAAGCGCATGACGGAAGTGCGCCAAGTGATCGCCGACGGGCAGTTCAACACCGTGTTTCAGCCCGTCGTGAAGCTGCGCACGCGCGACCCGCACCACTACGAGGCGCTCGCCCGCTTCGACCCGAAGGCGATCGACATCAAGCCCTACGAGTTCGTGCGACTGGCGGAGGATGTCGGCCTGGTCAGCGACTTCGACCTGGCGACCACCAAGCGCTGCCTGCAGCACCTGGTCGGCTGCGACCGCGAGAAGTCGGACCTGCCGATCGCGGTCAACCTGTCCGGCCGCTCGCTCAGCACGCCGGCCTTCTGCGACGCATTGGACAAGCTGCTCCAGGCGTTCGCTCCGGTCCGCAAGCGCCTGTTGATCGAGATCACGGAGACCGTCCGCCTCAAGGATTTCGCCGCGGCCCGCAACTATGTCAGCGCGCTGCGCGCCGCGGGGCACAAGGTCTGCCTCGACGACTTCGGCGCGGGCGAGATGCAGATCGACTACCTGCGGCAGCTCGACGTCGACTTCGTCAAGATCGACGGCAGCTACATCCTGTCCGCGCGCAAGGACACGACGAACAAGGTGCTGCTCAAGGCGATCACGAGCCTGTGCCGCGAGCTGCGGATCGCGACCATCGCGGAAATGGTCGAGGACGAGATGCTGCTGCCGTTCCTGGAGGATTGCGGCGTCCTGCTCGCCCAGGGTTACCTTTTCGGCAGGCCGATGGGCAGCCCGAACGTGGGAGGCATCCCGGCACGAACGGCGTCGGCGCCAGCCACCGCGTCCAAGGTCCTCGAGCCGACCTCCCCTGCCGCCCGCTTTCCGGTCGGGCAGTCGCGCGCCGCGGACACGTCGCCCGGGGCGGGAGGCGGCGCGACCGCGCGCGGCAAGTCCGGACAGGCGCCCAACGCCCTGCCGCAGGCGAGCCGGATGGAGACGTCGACCCAGCCGGTGGAGCAAGCCAAGCCCAGCGAAGTTTCCTGGAGGGCGGGAGCCGGCCCAAAGGCCACCGAGGTCTCCTGGCACTAGCTGGGCAGAGCCACCGAGCAGCCCAGCGCCCGCGTCAACCCTCGTCGCCCGGCGGCGGCGGCTCGGGCATCTTGCCGAGCTTGGGGAAGCGCGGCTTCGCCACGTCGCCGCGCTGCGAGATCATGGTCCCGATGCCGGCCTCGGTGAACAGCTCGAGAAGCATCACGTGCGGCATCCTGCCGTCCAAGATCACAGCCCCCTCGACGCCGCGCTCCACCGCGTCGATGCATGTCTCCAGCTTCGGGATCATGCCGCCCGTGGCGACCTTGGTCGCGATCAGCTGGCGCGCGTCCGCGGCGGTCATCTGGTGGACGACCTCGCCCGAGCCGTCCATCACGCCGGCTACGTCCGTGAGAAGGAAGAGGCGCTTGGCGTTCACGGCGCCGGCGATGAAGCCGGCCACGGTGTCGGCGTTGATGTTGTAGCTCTCTCCCTCCGGGCCGATGCCGATCGGCGCGACCACGGGGATGACGTTCGAGGCCGCGCACATCTGCAGGACGGTGGGATTGACCTTTGTCGGCTCGCCGACGAAGCCGAACTCGACCGTCGCTTCCTTGCCGGTGGACGGGTCGCGCACGCTGCGCACGAGCTTTCGCGCCTGGACGAGCGAGCCGTCCTTGCCGGAGATCCCGATCGCCATGCCGCCGGCCCGGCCTATCGACGACACAATCTGCTTGTTGATGGTCCCGGCAAGGACCATCTCGACGACCTCCATGGCGGCCGCGTCCGTGACGCGCAGCCCGTCGATGAAGCGGCTCTTGATCTGGAGCCGGTCCAGCATCTGCCCGATCTGCGGGCCGCCGCCGTGCACGACGATGGGGTTGATCCCCACCATCTTGAGCAGGACCATGTCGCTGGCGAACAGGCTGCCGAGCCCGTCGTCGCCCATCGCGTGCCCGCCATACTTGATCACGAAGGTCGATCCGGCATGGTGGCGCATAAACGGCAGGGCCTCGGAGAGCAGCCCCGCCTTCGCGAACCACTCCCAGCGCCGCGCGCTGCTCTTCTTCCGGTCGCTGTCGCCCTTCTTGTCCGCCTCTGCCATCGCCAGGCTCCTTCGTCGCACGCAGCGCGCCGGGCGTAGGCCAATCCTGCGCCGCGGTCAAGGCAGCGCGCCGCGCGGCCGGCTCTCAGGGAGGTGTCAGGAGACCGACGACCGCGCCCGTCATGCAGGTGGCGATCGTGCCGGAGAGGATGCTGCGCAGTCCCAGCGCCGTGATCTCCGCGCGGCGCTCCGGCGCCATGGCGGCCAGCCCGCCGATCATGATGCCGAGGCTGCCGAGATTGGCGAAGCCGCAGAGGGCATAGACCATGATCAGCCTGCTCCTGGCGTCCAGCGTCCCGTCCGGCAAGGCCGCAAGCTCGACATAGGCGACGAACTCGTTGAGCACCGTCTTCGTGCCGATCAGGGCGCCCGACGCCGCCGCCTGCTCCCAGGGAATCCCCATGGTCCACGCGACCGGAGCGCACAGCCAGCCGAGCATGCGCTGCAGCGTCAGCGCGCCGCCAAGCACGTCCGGCAGCGCCGCCAAGACGGCGTTCGCCAGCGCCACGAGCGCCACGAAAACGATCAGCATGGCGACGACCGAGAGCAGCAGCGTCAAACCCTGCTGCGTGCCTTCGACGACGGCGTCCATGGTGCTGCGGTACGGGCTCGCCGTGCCGAGCTCCGCCCCGTCGGTGGCCCGCTCGTCGGGCTCCATCAGGATGCCCACGAGGATCGCAGCCGGCGCGCTGATCAGGGACGCAACGAGGATATGCCCGATCGCGTTGGATACGGCCGGGCCGAGGATGCTCGCATAGAGCACCATGACCGTTCCTGCCACGCTCGCCATGCCGCCTGTCATGACCACGAAGAGTTCGCTTCGCGTCAGGCGCGCGAGGTAGGGGCGGACGAGCAGCGGCGCCTCGACCATGCCAAGGAAGATGTTGGCAGCGGTCGAGACGCCGACCGCGCCGCCGACGCCCATCGTGCGCTGCAGGCCGCGCGAGAGAGCGCGGACGAGGAGCGGCAGGATGCGCCAGTGGTAGAGAACGGCCGACAGAGCGCTCACGACCAGGATGATCGGCAGCGCCTGGAGCGCCAGAACGAAGCCGCCGCCCGGCCCTTTGGCCTCGAAAGGCAGGGGCGCTCCCCCCAGGTATCCGAAGACGAAGGACGTGCCGGCTCTCGTCGCGGCCAGGATCGCGCCGACGGCGTCGTTCAGGGCCAGGAGCGCCGACTGGGCCGGCGGAAGCTTCAGCAGGAGCAGCGCGACGGCGATCTGGAGGCCCAGGCCTGCGATCGCAAGGCGCGCCAGCGCACGCGGCCGCAACCTGCCTCGCGCCGTGCCCAGCGCCCAGGCCAGGACGGCAAACGCGACCAACCCAAGCCCGCTCTGCAGCTGAAGGGCGCTCACCCCGCGCCGCCTTTCCCGGCTAGAGCGTGCCCGACATGCCGCTGCTCATCAGATCCTGGAGCAGGCGACGGAGCGAGCGGCGGCGCTCGATCAGGTTCATGAGCTGAGGCGGCAGCTCGGCGTCGCGCAGCAAGCCCTTGCGGAGCAGGACCTCGATCAGGTCCTCGATCGCGCGGATCAGCGCGAAATCGGTCTCTGTCAGCTCGAGCTTGCGCTGCGACAGCGGATCGGTGGCGAACGCCTCGCTCTGCTCGAAGAACTCGCGCACCTCCGGATCGTCGGATTTCAGGTATTCAGATGCGTCGCGCGTCGGCTCCTTGAGCAACGAGATGATGCTGCCGCGGGCATCGCGCTGGACGAAGGGCATCGCTCGATCCTTCCGGGCTGGTTTCTCCGCCCCCCTGTTCCGGCGCTGAGCCCCGGGGCGCCGGCGCTTCCCGAGGCGCCGTGGCGGCATAGTGGGCGGCCAGCCGCCGGGCCGCAAGTACCCAGCGGCAACCAACCCCACTGCGCCCTTCGGTCAGCAGTCTATGGGGCTCCGCCCGGGGACAGCAGGCCACGCAGCGCGTAGACCAGGAACCCGAACCAGTGATTCAAGGCGTTCGCGCTGCCATGCAGGGCGCCCGAGCTCGGCACCAGATCGACGGCTGTGAGGCGAGGATAGGTCGGGAACAGCGTCGGTGCCGGTATGACGTCAAAGCCTGCCTGGCGGAACGCCAGCTCGGCACGGAGCATATGGTCGGCGCTGGTGACGAGGACGATCCGGTCGATCCGCTCGAGGCCAAGGATCGCGCGGCTCATCTCCGCGTTGTCGCGCGTGTCCTCGCTGCGGTCCTCGACCCAGCGCACGGGCTGGCCCAGCTCGTCCTCGGCGAGGCGGCGCATGGTCTCAGCCTCGCTGGACCGGGTCGGCAGGGGCCGGCCGCCGCTCACCAGCACGGGCAGGCCGGTCCGCCGCGCCACGCGCACGCCGTAGCGGACGCGTTGCAGCGAGGCCGCTCCGGCCGTGTCGCCCCCGAACTCCGGCGCTTCCGGGTACATGCCGCCGCCGAGCACCACGATCGCTTGCGCGCCTCGAGCGTCGCCGTCGAACGGCGGATGCCGCACCAGCGTCGAGGTCAGGGCGCGGCTGGCGAGCGGCAGGCTCAACGCCAGCACCAGAGCCACGCCTGACGCGACGAGGGCTGCCGCAGCCCGGATGCGGCCGCGGTGCCCCATGTACCACGCGGCAAGCACGAACACGGCCAGGCACCCTGGCGGCAGGAGCAGAGCCTTTGCCGCCGCCTTGGCCAGGAAGGTGAGCGATACGCCGTCCATCGCGGTCAACCTGCCATAGGCGGAGCGACAGCCCGTTCAGGCAGCATCGACCTTGATGCGGAGCAGCGGGCCCTCGCTATCGACGACGCGCACGCGAGTCCCGGCCGGCAGGTCGGCCGTCGAATCGGCCAGCGAAACCGCCCACGTCGTATCGCCCACGTGCATGCGGCCGCGGCCCTGGGCGAGCGGCTGGTCCAGGACATAGACCTTGCCGACATAGGCGCGGCCGCGCTCGTTGAGCATCGAGGCCGCGGCGTCTTCGCGCGCCAAGGCGCGGCGCATGACGTGGCGCCCCAGCATGACGCTGCAGATCGACAGCGCCCCGAAGATCACCACCTGGACGGTGAGCGCGATGTCCGGCGCGAGCAGCAGAACCAGCCCGACGGCGATCGCCGCAAGGCCCAGCCAGAGCAGGAAGAACCCCGGGGTGACGACCTCGATCGCCGCGAGAAGCGCGCCCAGCGCCAGCCAGTGCCAGAAGACGATCATGACGCCTTCCACGGTCCCGGCTTCGGCGGCGAGGACGGTGCCGCGAGGGCGCCGCCGTCGCTGTGCCCCTGCTGGAACGCCGTCTTGGCGATCTCGGCGATGCCCGCGAGCGAGCCGATCACGTTGGCAGCCTCGATCGGCAGGATCAGCACCTTCTGGTTCTTCGCCTCCGCGAGCGCCTTCAGCGCCTCGATGTACTTCTGGGCGATGAAGTAGTTGATCGCCTGGACGTTGCCCTTGGCGACGGCCGTCGAGAGCATCGCCGTCGCCTTGGCCTCGGCCTCGGCCAGGCGCTCGCGCCCCTCGGCGTCGCGGAATGCCGATTCGCGGCGGCCTTCGGCCTCCAGGATGACCGACTGCTTCTCGCCTTCCGCGCGCAGGATCTCAGCCGCGCGCGCGCCCTCGGCCTCCAGGATCTGGGCGCGCTTCTCGCGCTCGGCCTTCATCTGGCGGGCCATCGCGTTGACCAGCTCCTGCGGCGGCGTGATGTCCTTGATCTCGATGCGCGTGACCTTGATGCCCCAGGGCTGCGTCGCTTCGTCCACCACCGACAGGAGCTGCGCGTTGATCTTGTCGCGCAGCGACAAGAGCTCGTCGAGGTCCATCGAGCCCATGACCGTGCGGATGTTGGTCATGGTCAGGTTCATGACGGCGAGGTCGAGGTTGCGCACTTCGTAAGCCGCCTTGACGGCGTCCAGCACCTGGAAGAACAGGACGCCATCGACCGTCACCATGGCGTTGTCCTTGGTGATGACCTGCTGCTGCGGCACGTCGATCACCTGCTCCATCATGTTGAGCTTGGCGCCGACGGAATCGACGAAGGGCACGATCAGGTTGAGGCCGGGCTTCAGGACATGGGTGAAGCGCCCGAAGCGCTCGACGGTCCAGTTGTAGCCCTGCGGCACCGTGCGCACGCCCATGAAGACAACGACCAAGGCCAGCACGATCATCACGATCGCGAAAACCGTGAAGCCGCCGAAGATTTCGTTCATCGATCGCTCCTGGCGTATGGCCCGTGTGGCGCTCTGGGGCAGCAGGGATTGCGCGAGATGCTCCTATCTAGCCGACCCAGGGCTCGCGTTCCAGCCAGTCCCAGGAAGCAGGCGTGCCCTGATCGCGACTTGACCCGCGTCACGGCAAACCCTAGCTAGCCGCAGATGCCAAGAGCATCGGCGCCCAGCCCTGCCCGCCTGGGCGCTCTCGACGGTGAGGAGGTCATGGCGATCCTGCCGATCATCACAGCGCCGGACCCGCGCCTGAAGCGGACGTGCCGGCCGGTCGCCGCAGTGGACGACGAGATCCGCCGCATGATGGACGACATGCTGGAGACGATGTACGCGGCGCCGGGCATCGGGCTCGCCGCGCCTCAGGTGGGCGTCGACCTGCGGGTCATCGTGGTGGACGTCGCGAAAGAGGGATCCCCCCCTTCCCCGCATTGTCTGGCCAATCCAGAGATCCTCTGGTCGTCCGAGGACCACGCGCTCTACAATGAGGGCTGCCTGTCGCTGCCGGAGCAGTTCGCGGAGGTCGAGCGCCCGGCGAAGGTGCGCGTCGGCTACCTCGATCGCGACGGCAAGCCGCGCGAGCTTGAAGCCGACGGCCTCCTCGCCGTCTGCATCCAGCACGAGATGGACCATCTCGAGGGCGTGCTCTTCGTCGATCATGTCAGCCGCCTCAAGCGCGAGATGATCCTCAAGCGGCTGGCGAAAGCAAAGAAGCGCGAGTCGGAATCCGTGCCGGCCTGACGCCGGACTCAGGATCGCCCATGACGGAGACGCCCAAGGCCGGCTCGAGGTTGCGTGTCGTCTTCATGGGCACGCCCGAGTTCGCGGTACCCGCCCTGCAGGCGCTGCTCGCGGCCGGCCATGCCGTCGTCGCCGCGTACTCCCAGCCTCCCCGGCCGGCCGGGCGCGGCATGGCCGAGCGGCCGAGCCCCGTGCACGCCGCGGCCGCGGCGGCCGGCATTCCCGTCCTGACGCCGCGATCGTTGCGCGACCCGACCGCCCAAGCTGCGTTCGCCGCCCATGCTGCCGACGCGGCCGTCGTCGCGGCCTACGGACTGATCCTTCCAGAACCTGTGCTCGCCGCGCCCCGCCTGGGCTGTTGGAACATCCATGCCTCGCTGCTCCCGCGCTGGCGCGGCGCGGCGCCCATCCACCGCGCGATCCTGGCCGGCGATGCCGAGACCGGCGTCGCCATCATGCGGATGGAGCGGGGCCTGGACACCGGGCCGGTCGCCATCGTTGAGCGCACGCCGATCGGCCCAGGCGACACGACAGGCTCGCTGCACGATCGCCTGGCCGCGATCGGCGCCCGGCTGATCGTCGCGGCGCTCGATGGCGCGACGCGCGGCGATCTCGCCGTCGTGCCGCAACCTGCGGACGGCGTCACCTATGCGGCGAAGATCGACAAGGCCGAGGCCCGTCTCGACTGGCGCAAGCCAGCCGCTGCACTGGAGCGGAAGGTCAGGGCGCTGCAGCCGGTGCCGGGCGCCTGGTTTGCCCATGGCGGCACGCGCTTCAAGGTCATCGCCGCGGTCTGCGAGCCGACCCGCTCGCGCGCCGCGTCCCCGGGCTTGGTCCTCGACGACCACCTGGCCATCGCTTGCGGCGAGGGCGCGCTGCGGCCGACGCGCCTGCAGCGCGAGGGTCGCGGCGCCCTCGCGGCTTCCGAGGTCCTGCGCGGCGCGCCGATTCCCGCGGGAACGCAGCTCGACGTCGATGGCCAGTGAGCCCGCGACCGGTGACGCCGGGCCGACGGCCCAGCCCGACGCGCCGCCGGCCGGCATGCGCCGCTATCGCCTGGTCGTCGAGTTCGACGGCGGTCCCTTCGTCGGCTGGCAGCGCCAAGCGAACGGCTTGTCGGTGCAGCAGGCCATCGAGCAAGCGTTGGAGCCGCTCGAGGGACGCATGCCGCTCGTGCAGGGCGCGGGACGGACGGACGCCGGCGTCCACGCGACGGCCATGGCCGCGCATATCGACCTCGCGCGCTCTATCGAGCCCGCGCGGCTCATGGCGGCCATCAACTTCCATGTCCGGCCGCATCCCATCGCCGTCGTCTCGGCCGGCCTCGCGCCGCCGGGATTCCATGCCCGCTTCTCCGCTGTCGAGCGGCGCTACCGGTACCGGCTCCTCGTGCGGAGCGCCCCGCCGGTGCTGGACCGCGGGCAAGTCTGGCATATCCGCCAGCGGCTCGACATCGAGGCCATGCGCCGCGCCGCCGCGATCCTGGTCGGCCGCCACGACTTCACCAGCTTCCGCTCGACCGCGTGCCAGGCCGCGTCCGCAACCAAGACGCTCGACGCACTCGAGGTGGCGCAGGCCGGCGACGAGGTGGTGCTGACCGCTCGCGCGAGGTCCTTCCTCCACAACCAGGTGCGCATCATCGTCGGGACCCTGAAGCGGGTCGGCGAAGGTGCCTGGACGCCTGGCGACGTCCAAGCCGCTCTGGACGCGCGCGACCGCGGCGCCGGCGGGCCGACGGCACCTCCCGAAGGTCTCTGCCTTGTCGGCGTGCGCTACCCCGATGGCTGGGGCGACCGACCGTGAGGCGGTACTTCGCCTATGGTGCCAACATGGATGCCGCCGCGATGGCCGAACGATGCCCCTCGGCACGGCTGATCGGCCCAGCCGTGCTCGACGGCTGGAGAATCGCGCTGGAGGCCGGAGGCCATGCGACGATCGTCGCAGCGACCGCCGCGCGCCCGCCCGCCAAGGCGTTCGGCGTCCTCTGGTCGATCCAGCCAGCCGACGAGCGGGCGCTCGACGCGTTCGAGGGCGTAGCGGAAGGGATGTACGCGAAATCGAAGCTGAGCGTGCGGCGCCTGCCGGGCGGCCCAACCACGCCGGCGCTGGTCTACGTCGCGGCCGAGGCGCCTGGCGCCAAGCCGAGGCTGCCATATCTCGACGCGGTGATCGCAGCCGCGCGCGCGCGCGGTTTGCCCGCGACGCACCTGGCGAGCCTCGACCGCCTGCGGCGGTGATTCAGGCGAGCACGCGCGCCAGGAGCGGAGCGAAGGTGGCATCCCAAGTCCACCGCGCCGCCATGGCAGAAGCCGCGCGCGCGCCCATGGCCCGCGCGCCCTCGCGGTCGCGCCAGAGCAGCTCGAGATGCTCGACGAGCTCTTCCACGTCCGACTCGCCCCATCCGTCCGTAGCCTCCTCCGGGTGGGACGCCGCGACTGGACGCTGCCGGCGCGCCGCCAGGCAAGGCACGTCGGCGATCAGGTCGAGATGCCCGGTGTTGGCCGAGAGGATCACCGGCGCGCCGCAGGCAAGAGCCTCCATCGCGACGAGATTGGTCCCGCCCTCGGCGCGGCTCGTGAACAGGCAGGCGTCTGCCTCGCGCAGCACGCTGGCGTGGCGCCCGTTGGGCAGCGGCGGGAGCACGACGAACGAGCCTGGCGACAAACCCTCCGATTCCAGCCAGGCGGCGGCGTCGAAACGGCCGTCCGGCAAGAGGGCCGGCGGGCGCACCCAGGCGGACCGCGCCATGGTCTGCGACAGATGCGGCCAGGGGGAACCCCAGGATGTGACCAGCAATGCCTCCGGGTGACGCGCGGCGAACGCCTTGAACGCAGCCACAGCAAGGTCCTGCCCCTTGCGGTACTCGAGCTTGCCGCCCGAGAAAACGACGAAGCGGTCCGCGAACAATCCGCTGCGCGGCGCCGGATGGAACAGCACGGGATCGATGCCCTGCCACGCGCATGACACGTTGTCGATGCCAGCCGCGCGCAAGAGCTGCTCGTTCCAGCGGCACACTGAGAAAATGTGGCGGTAGCGGGACGCGCGCTCGCGCCCGGCAGCGGAGATGCGAGCGCTCTCGATCGCCAGGATCGCATGGTCCGGCTCGCCGTCGATCCCCACGGGATCGGGGTCGACCAGGTCGTTGGCCAATGGATGGAGAAGCGGGGCGGCGAGCGCCGGACGCGCGCCTTGCGCACGGATCTGGGCGATGCGGCGGCCGACGGCGTCGGACAGCGGGAGCGCGCGCGCCAAAGCGACTTCTGTCAGCGGCTCCACGTCGATCTTGCTGCCCGGGCGAAGGAGCAGCGGGACGATGCCGCGGCGCAACGCGACCAGGGCAAGGTTGAGGCCGAGGACGCCCCAGCCGTAAGACGTGGACAGGCGCCAGGTGAGCCCCAGCGCCTGTCCGTCCTGGAAGCTGATCCGATGCGACAGGCTCAGCTCTTGCGGAAGTTGTCGTGGCAGTTCTTGCAGGCCGCGCCCAGCGCCGGAAGAACCTTGCCGATATCATCCTTCGAGCCGATGGTCGTCGAAGCGGCGCCTTTAGCGGCCGTCTGGAACATCTCGACGGCCTTGGCGAAGTCTGCGGCCTTCTCCCAGACTTCGGGCTTCGCTTTCGTGTCGCCGTCGCCCGAGCCGGCGGGGAAGGCGTCGCCGACCAGCATCGAGACGTCCCTGAGCGCTGCGGTTGCCTTCGCGGCCGCGGCAGCGTTGAACGCGATCTCGCCCTTCGACATTCCGGCCAGCACGCCCATCTGCCACTTGTTGATCTGGAAGATCGCCTTGCGGTAGGGGATGGCGTCGGCCGGCTTGCCCTGCGCAAAGGCGCCGAGCGAGGCGGCAATGACGGTCGTGCCGGCAGCAAGAGCGAGCGCCAGCGCGGTCGCACGGAACTTCATGGGTCTCTCCCGTTGATGAGTCCAATCGCGCGAGGCA
>JAEULF010000414.1 GCA_016793965.1 Alphaproteobacteria bacterium
TGGCGAGCGAGGCGGCATCGTCGGCAGCCGTGACCACCCGCGAGCCGGACGACAGCTTGGCGACGGAGCGCGTCGCAAGGTCGCCGTTGAAGGTGAGGTTGCGAAGAGCCGTGTTGGCCGCAAAGTTCGAGATGATGTTGAGCGTCATGCCGTCCTCCTACTTGGACCGATCCACCGGGACCTACCTGCCCGGACTTTGCGACATGGCTCACGGTCGCTGCCTGCGACTGACGCCATTCCGCGCTCGGTCCATGATGCGTGGGACGCCAAAACGAGTCAACACGAATCGGCGCTTGAGCTCCCGCTAGAGAATGTCTTTCCGGATCGTTTATCAAAGATTGTTCAAAAGTAAACGGAGTAAGGATCTGGTCACATGTGTTAATCAATGCAAAATGGACTGGAGTTCCGCAGTGGAATCTCGAGTTTTTCTAGTTGCCAGGCACCGAACTCATGCTCGGTGAGGAAGGGAGAGTCGCGACATGACGAGTGCCGGCGCAATCGACGCCGAGACGAGCTGGCGCTCAACTTTGGCGCGCGATCCGGCCGACGTGCCGGCTCTTCGCGCGATGGTTGATCTTTGCTACAGGCAGGGTCGGCATGAGGAGATCGCAGCCTTGGCGCGCGCTGCCTGCGCCGCGCCTGCGCGCAGCTACGAGGTGCTGCGGCTCTGCGCCGAGACGCTCCTTTCTCTGCGCCGATTTGCGGACGCGATCGAGATCCTCGCGGCGCTGCACAAGCTCGTGCCGCGCGATCACCCGATCGTCGTCAACCTTGTCTACGCATGCATGCGTGGCGGCCGTGCGGATCTCGCGGTCCACTTCGCCAAGACCGGGCTGCTGGTTGATCCCTCGGACGGTCAGCGCCGCCTCCATCTGATCGGTACCTGCTTGGCTGCTGGACGCTTCGACGAGGCTCTCGAGTATGCGACGGCTTGGCTATCCGCGCCGGCTCCGGGCGACTTGGCGTCCCTGCGCACGGTCTGCGAGACCTTCAACGCCTATGGGATCTACGGTGCGGCACTGAAGCTGTGCCGTATGCTCAGGGTCCACGGCGTCGCCGACCCGCGACAGCGGAGCCTCGAGGCGGTCCTTCTCGTCAGGACGGGCGAAAGGGAAGCCGGGCTTGAGATGATCGGCGAGGCGCTTCGGCTGGCTCCGGACGAGCCGGCGGTGCTGTTGATGCATTGCGACTTGCTGATCGCATGCGGCAAGACCAGCGAGGCGGCGGACCGTCTGCAGGCGCTCGTGGGCAGGTTTCCTGACGATGCCGCCTATCGCACCGCGCTCGTGCTGGCGCTCAACACGGCGGGCCGCAAGGACGAGGCGGCGGCGGTTGCCGCGGGCCTGGTGGCGACGGAGGAGACGCGCGCCGACAAGCTGCCGCTCGTGCTCGGGATCCTGTGCGAGTCGGTCGATCTCGACTTGCTGCCCCAGGCGCAGGCTTTCTTCGACGCTCTCGACAGGGCGCGCGCGGAGACCCTCAACTCATCGTTCCTTTGGGTGCTTGCCTGGTGCGACGACATCGCGACGACGATCCGTTGCCGCCAGCTGCACCGGCGCTGGGGCGAGTCCATAGAGGCTGTCGCGCCCGCTGCGCTTCCGCCCGCGACGCCGCCAGCCAGCCCGGCCATCGCCTTGCGCCGGCCGCTGCGGCTCGGCCTGCTGTCGTCGGACCTGCGCAATCACTCCGTCGGCCGCTTCGTCGAGCCGCTGCTGCGCAACCACGATCGCGACCGCCTGCGCATCCACGTCTACAGCCCGTTCACGGGCCCGGCGGACGAGATCGAGGCGTTCTTCGCGCAGTGCGTTGATGCGTATGCGCGGGTCGACCGCCTCGACATGCCGTCGCTGGCACAGAGGATCCGCGGCGATGCGGTGGACATCCTCATCGACCTGAACGGTTTCACCCAGTTCAGCCGTCTGCCGATCGTCGCGTGGCGGGTCGCGCCGATCCAGGCCGAATGGCTGGGCTATCCGTTCACGACGGGCCTTGCGGCCATGGACTATCTCGTCGCCGACCGCTTCCTGCGCCCGGAGTCCGAAGAGCTGCTCGGGGAGAAGGCGCTGGAGCTGGACGGCGCATGGGTTGCGTTCGCGCCGGCGATCAAGGATCCCATACCGAGCGAGCCGCCGAGCGTCGCGAGCGGGCATGTGACGTTCGGAACGCTCAACAACGTCTATAAGTACGGCCGCGCGTGCTTCGCTCACTGGGCCGCAGCGCTCAAGGCCGTCCCGGGCTCCCGATTCCGCGTGGTTCGGCCCGAGGTGTCGCGGCCTCGCGTCCGTGCGAACATCATCAGGGCATTTGCGGCGGAGGGCGTCGCTGGCGACCGCATCGAGTTTCTCGACAACCACGCCGCCGGGATCCCTTACTGGAGTTGCTACGACGCCATAGACATCTCGCTGGATACGTGGCCACTGACGGGCGGCACCACGACGGTGGACAGCATCGATCGGGGCGTGCCGGTCGTCTCGCGGTTCGGCCCAGCGGTGCACCAGCGCATCAGCTACGCGATCCTCGCGCATTGCGCCGTGCCGGAGCTCGCGGTGCGCTCGCTCGAGGAGTATGCCGCACTCGCCGCCGCGCTCGCGCAGGATCGGGAGCGCCTAGCAGCCTGTCGCCGCGACTTGCAGCGTCGGATCCGGCGTTCGGCGCTGTGCGACCATGACGGCTTCGTGCGGAGCTTCGAGCGCGCGATGGAAGCGGTCGCCCGCCGCCACGGCATCGCCTAGGCCCGATCAGCGTACCAGGACGCGACGGCGTCCTCGATCGCGCGCGCGAGGCCGGCGGCATCGAGGAGCGGCGATGCCGACATCCTGTCGCGCAACTGCGCGCGCAGCGCTCGCCTCCGGCCGGCATCCGCGGCAAGCTGCGTCGCGATCGACACGAAGGCGTCGTCGTCAACTCCAACCAGGTCGGCGAGGCCTACGGCGCCGAGGATGCTGGCGCCGACGCGGCTGGCATGCGAGCGGCCCGCCCGCGTGACGACCGGCACGCCCATCCACAGGGCCTCGACCGTGGTCGTCGTGCCGGCATAGGGGAAGGTGTCGAGGGCGACGTCGACGCCGGCATAGCGAGCGAGATGGTCTGCGTGGTGCGCGGTGCGCCCGATCAGCTCGATGCGGGGCAGCGCGATGCCGGCGGACGCGAGACGCTGGAGAAGGGTTGCGCGGACGGTCTCGTCGTCCAGTCCCGGCGCCTTGAGCACGAGGCGGCTGGAGGGAACGGCCAGCAGCGTCCGGGACCAGAGCGCGATGACCCGGTCCGACAGCTTGGCCAGGGCATTGAACGAGCCGAAAGCGAAAGGGGCGCCGGCCGGGCGCGCCGCGACCGGCGGCGCCGTAGGCGGCGACCAGGCGAGGAAGCATCGCGGGAGCCTGACCAGGCGTTCTCCGCCTGCCTGCTCTTCCTGCCCGGGCGGATCGGCGTCGGCGTCGGTCAGGCGCAGGTCGATCTCATCGAGCCCCGTGCGATCCGGATAGCCGAGCCACGTTGCCTGCAGCGGCGCTGCGTGGTGCGCCAGGATGCCCAGGCGATTGCCTTCTGTGTGGCCAGCCAGGTCGATGACGGCGTCGATGCCCGCGGCGCGCAGCGCGCTCGCGACCTCCTGGTCGCTGCGTCCGGCAGTCTCCATCCAGGCGTCGGCGCGAGCGCGGATCCGCTGGGTCATCTCGTCGCTCCGGCCGAGCGACTCGTAGCAGCACGTCACGGATACCCGCGCCCTGTCGTGCGCCTCCAGCACGCCTGCGAAGAACCATGCGACGGAGTGCGCGCGGAAGTCGGGCGAGAGATAGGCGATCCGCAGCACGTCGCCGCTGCCGCGCTGCCGCGGCGCAGGTCCAGGCTCTGCCGGTCGGCGGCGGGCATCGCGCCAGCGGCGCAGATCGGCGGCGAGCGCGGTCGGGTCGTCGGTGACGTAGTGGCGCGCCAGCAGGAGATTGTCCCACGCGTCCGGCCGCTGGGGATCGAGCGCCACGGCCTGCTCGAAAGCCCCGACAGCGCCGGCGGGATCGCCTGCGCCGGCGCGTGCACGACCGAGATTGTACCAGGCGTCAACGAGCGTCGGTGCCAAGCGGACGGCGTCCTCGCAGGCGGCGACGGCGTCCGCGATCCGGCCGAGCGCCTCCAGCGGGCGCGCGCGATTGGCGCGGTACGATGCGACCGCAGGCGCCAGCGCGACGGCGCGATCGAGGGCGGCCAGCGCCTCGGAAGCGCGCCCCAGCCGCGTCAGGCAGATTCCCAGGTTGTTGAGCGCTGCGGGAAAGGCGGGCTGCAACCGCACGGCGGATCCGAGGCACGCTGCCGCGAGGTCGAGGGCATCGCGCGCCAGCGCGATGCTGCCGCGGTTGTAGTGCGCGGTCGGGCTGCTCGGGTCGGCTTCCGTCGCCGCTGCGGCGAGGGTCAGGGCGTCCGCTCCGTCACCCCGCTGGTGGCGCAGGACGGCGAGCATCGTCAGCGCGCGGGCATCCCTGGGGGCGTCGCGGAGGACGCGGCGGTACATGCCCTCGGCAGCCTCCAGCTTGTCGGCACGATGCAGCGCAGTGGCCTCGGCCAGAAGCTTCGCCGCGTCAGCGGGCATGCGCGCCGTCCAGCGCGGCCGCCGCCGCCATCCTGAAGGCTCCCTCGATCGCGCGCGCGAGGCCGTCCGCGTCGCCGAGCGGCGAGTCGCGAAGCATCCTTGGCAGCGCGGTCCTCAGCGTCCTCCGCCGTGCGGCGTTGCGGGCGAGATCCGCTGCGATGCGGACGAAGTCGTCATGCGACCGAGCGACGAGGTCTGGCAGCCCGATGGCTGAGAGGAGGCTGGCGCCCACGCGGCCGGCATGGGCGTCGCCCGCCAAGGTGACGACGGGCACGCCCATGAGGGTGGCCTCGCAAGTCGTCGTGGTGCCGGCATAGGGCGTGGTGTCGAGAGCGATGTCGATCGATGCGTAGAGCTCGAGGTGGCCGGAGCGCGACTCGCTGTGCGGCAGCATCTCGATTCGGTCCCGTGGCACGCCATGCTCGGCGAAGGACTGCGCGACGCGGCGGCGCACGCCCGGGTCCTTGAGCGGCGAAGACTTCAGCACCAGGCGGGACTGCGGCGTCGCACGCATCGCGCGGGCCCAGAGGGATACGGTTGTGGGGGTCAACTTGGTCAGGTTGTTGAACGAGCCGAAGACCACGTGCCCCTCGGGGCGCTGGCTCGGCGCGGGCGCGTCTGCCGGCGGACGGTAGGCGAGAAAGCAGCGCGGCAAGCGGACCAAGCGCTCGGAGTGCAGGCGATCGAAGCGCGGCTCGTCCGGGTCCGCCGTCGCATCCGTGATCCGCCAGCCGATCCCCGGGACGCCGGTGGTGTTGGCGTAGCCGAGATAGCTCACCTGGACGGGGGCCGGACGGCGCGCGAACGTCGCCAGCCGATGGTCGGCGGTGTGACCGGACAGGTCGACCAGGACATCGATGCCGTCGCCGGCGATGCTGTCCGCAAGCGCGATCGGGTCGATCGCTCGCACGTCCGACCAGCGCCAGCCCTTGCTGGCGCAGATCGCCCGGAATGCGTCCGTCGTCGCATCGGGGACGACCACGGTCGAGTAGCATGTCACGGCGACGGCGGCCGGATCGTGGGCGTCGAGCAGGGGGGCGAGGAAATAGGCGACGGAGTGGGTACGGAAGTCGCCGGACAGGTAGCCGATCGAGAGCGGCGCGCCGCGGTCGCGCGGACGCGCGGGCGGCCGCACCACAGGAGCGCCGGCGGCGGCGGCAATCGCGGCGCCGACGTCGACGTGCCGGCGGCGCACCTCGTCCGGCGCGAAGCCGTCATGCGCCGTCGCGGTGATCAGCGCGTTCGAGCCGGCGGCGGACCCGGCCCCGCGCAGGGCGATCGCGCGGTCGAAGGCGTCGATCGCCTCGGCGAGGCGGCCGGCGTTCTTCAGGGCGTTGCCGCGATTGTACTGCACCTCGTAGTCGTCCGCCCGCAGACGCGCTGCCGTCTCCAGGGCGACGAGCGCCTCGTCGGGCCGGTCGTCCTTGACGAGCAGGACACCGAGGTTGAGCCAGATGCGCGCCTCGGTCGGGCAGAGCCGGGCGGCTTCCCGGAAGTCGGCTTCCGCTTCTGCCCAGCGCGCGACCATGGCGCGAGCGTTGCCGCGGTAATGCAAGGCAAGGCCGCGCTCGCGCGGGTCGACCCCGGGGACGGCGGCGAGCAGGCGGTCGATCGCCGCCTCGGCTGCCGTCGCATCTCCGGCGCCGATGCAGGCGACGCTGTGCGCGAAGGCGATGGACGGAGAGGTCGGGCGCAAAGCGGCGGCGCGCCGGAGCATGGCGACCGCCAGAGTGTGCTTCCCCAGGCCAAGGAGCTGGCGGCCTGCGCCCTCGATGATGTCTGGGTCGTCGGGCCGCAGGCGGATGGCTTCGTTCCAGACCGCCAGTGCGGCAGATCTGTTTCCTGAGCGTTCGAATTCGAGCGCGCGCTGGTGCAGCGCATCGGCCTGGGCCGCGAGGCTCGCCGGATGTGCGCTCGAGCGGCACCAGCCCTGCCACAGCGAGCGCGCCGCCGACTCGATCTCGCCGGCGAGGCGGCGCGCGTCGCCCAGCCTGGATCGGGCCAGTCTCGATCGCAGCCCGGCACGGATTACGGCAAGGTTCGCGCGGTCGCTCACCAGGTTGCGCGCGATCGACACGTATGATTCTTGGTCCCTTGCGACGAGTTCCGGCATGCCCACTGCATCGAGCAGGCTCGCGCCGACGCGTCCGGGATGCAGCGCTCCCGCCAGCGTCACCACCGGGACGCCCATGGCGAGCGCCTCGCATGTCGTGGTAGTGCCGTTGTAGGGGAACGGGTCGAGGGCGACGTCGATGCGTCCGTAGAGCGCGAGGTGCGCCGCTCGGTCAGGGAGGTAGCCGACGCACTCGACGCGGTCCGCCGCGATGCCTCGCCCGGTGAAAGCGGCTTGCACGCGGTCGGCGGTCTCCCGGTCGTCGAGCCCATGGCTCTTGAGGACCAGGCGAGCCGCGGGCACGGCGCGCAGGACCTGGGCCCACAGCTCGATCGTCGCGCCGGTGAGCTTCGGCAGCATGTTGAAGGAGCCGAAGACGGGAGGCTGCCCGGCCGCGCAGGGGAGCGGTCCGGGCTCGGGCAGCTCGGCATCCGCGACGAAAGCATGGAAGCCGCCGGCGAGACGCCAAGTCGGCTCCAGGCCCGGCCTGTCGCTGCCGGGCGGATCGGCGATCGCGTCGCTGAGCCTGGCGTCGAAGGCCTCGAGACCGGTCGCGTAGGGATACCCCAGCCATGTCAGCTGCACGGGCGCAGGGCGCCGTGCGAACAGCGTGAGCCGGTTGCCGGCCGTGTGCCCTGCCAGGTCGACCAAGACGTCGACGCCGTCGGCGCGGACCGTGGCCTCGGCCTCCTCGTCTCCGGCATGGGCGATGAGGCGGAAGCCGTCCGCGGCAGCCGCGAGCTTCTCTGTCATAGCGTCGGGCCGCGGGTTGGCAGCGTAAAGGATGATTCGGTGCCGCTCGCGGTCGTGCGCGCGAAGGACGGGGAGAAGGAACGTCGCGACGGAGTGATGCCGCAGGTCGGGCGAGACATACCCGATCGTCAGCGTGCGGTCGGGGTCGCGGCTGTTCGCGTGCGGTGCGCGGTGCGCGCGGCGCGATCGTTCGCAACGCTCGCGCCAGAGGAGAGCGAGCCGGTCCGGCTCCTGCGGCTCCTGCGCGTCGTAGAGGGAGCTGAGGCAGGCGTTGGACAGCAGGGCGGCGTTGCCGGGGTCGAGAGCGAGCGCTCCGGCGAGCGCCGCCCGCGCCTCCTCGTGCCGCGCCTGAGCCTGCAAGGCGCCAGCGAGGTTCATGCGCGCCTCGGCCAGGCCTGGCTTGCCGCGCAGCGCGCCCTCGAACTGCGCGATTGCTGTCCCGATGCGACCCTCGTTCTTCGAGATGATGCCGAGATTGTTGAGCGCGTCGGGATGCTCGGGATGCAACCGCAAGGCATCGCCGTAGGCGGCCTTCGCCTCCTCGGTCCGACCCGCGGACCGCAGGGCATTGCCGAGGTTGATGTAGGCGCCTGCCGCCCTTGGAGCGGCAGCGACTGCCTCCCGCAGGCTTGCGATGCCCTCTTCTGCGCGCCCTGACGCCGCCAGCGCGACGCCGAGATTTGCCAGCGTGTCCGGCCGGTCGCTTGCACCTGCCGGGAGCAGCGCGAGCGCGCGCTGCAAAGCCGACGCTGCCTGCGCATGCCGGCCAAGGTGCACCAGAGTGCCGCCCAAATTGTTCCACGCGCCTGCCATCTCTGGCCGGCGCGCGACGGCCTGCTGGAGATGCCGCTCCGCTTCGTTCCAGCGGCCTGAGGCGATCTCGATGGTGCCGCGCAAGAAGTCGATCGCACCGTCCTCGGGCACGGCGGCCGCAGCCGCGTCGCAGGCGGCGGCGGCCTCAACGAGGCGACCTGCCTGCATCAGCCGCTCGATCAGCGCCACGTGGGCGCGCACGTCATGCGGGCGTGCCGCCGCCGTCTGCTTCAGCGCGGCGACCTCACGATCATCGAGTGCGGCCGTGGTCGTCATGCGCTTGCTCGGCGCCCCGCGACGGCCGGCCAGGCGGCACGGAGCGAGTCGAGGAAACCCTGCGCAAACCCCTTGGCGTCGCAAAGGGATGAGCGCGCCATCGTAGGACGAAGCTCGCAGCGCAACCGGTCGAGCCGGCCACGGTCCGTCGCCAGGGTTGCCGCGATCCGGACGAACGACTCCGCGTCGTCGCTGACGAGGTCGTCGAGCGACAGGCGGGCCAAGAGGCTCGCGCCGACGCGCGAGGCATGCGTCCCGCCGCGCCGTGTCACGACCGGCACGCCCATCCAGAGCGCCTCGCAACTCGTCGTCGTGCCGTTGTAAGGCCAGGGATCCAGGGCGACGTCGATCTCGCCGTAGAGGGCGAGGTGGTCGGCGCTGGCCTTCTCGTAGCCGCGGAACGCGACCCTCTCCGGTGCGACGCCCTGGGCTGCGAAACGCGCGCGCTGGGCATGCTGAACCGCCGGGTCCCCGCTGCCGAAGCCCTTGAGCAGCAGCGTCGAGCCGGGCACGTCGTTAAGCGCCCGGGACCACATGGCGACGGTGGCATCGCTGATCTTGGCGAGATCGTTGAACGACCCGAAGGCGACCGGTCGACCCGCGGGGCGTGCGGACGGCGGCGGCGCGGTCGCGTCCGCGGCGAAGCACAGGAACGGGCCGGGCAGCCTGACCAGGAGCTCCGTCGCGCCGTCCTCTGAGTCGCCGGGCGGGTCGGTGATCGCGTCCGCGAGCCGTACGTCGATCGCGGCCACCCCCGTGGTGTTCGGGTAGCCGAGCCACGTGACCTGGAGCGGTGCCGCGCGATGGGCGAGGGCGCCGAGCCTGTGGCCGGTCATGTGGCCGGTGACCTCGACGAGAACGTCGATGCCGTTGGACCTCACGCACGCCGACAGGGCAAAGTCGTCTAGGCCGCCGACTTCGCGCCATGTGCTAGCCGAGGCGCGCAGTCGAGCGGTCGTGTCGTCTGCGTCGGCTGTCGTCGAGAAAGCATGCACCGTCGCCTGCGCCCGATCGATGCCCTGCCAGAGCGGCTCGAGAAAGCGGACGATCGAGTGCGCGCGCAGGTCGGGCGACAGGAAGCCGATGCGCAGGGGACGACCTGTCGGAACGGGACCCAGGGGTTGCTGGGTCCAGGTCGGCGCGAATCGTCGAGCCCAGGCTTCGTGACGCAGGCGCAGGCTCGTCCGGTTCTCCTCGGCGTCGCAGTTGGCGCGCAGCAGGGCGCCAGATGCGCTCGCGAGATCGTCCGGGTCGAGCGCGAGGGAAGTCTCGTGCATCTGCCGTGCTGCGCCCGCGTGGCCGCAACGCTGCGCGATCCAGCCGAGCAAGTAGAGCATCTCCGCCGCCGCGCCCTTGTCCGTCCGGGAGCAGCGTCCGTCGCCGACCAGGGCCGACAGCGCCGGCAGGTTCGCCAGGCCGGCGCGCAGCTCGGCCTCGGCCAAGGCGAAATGGCCCGCATTGTGCAGCAGCTTGGCGAGCGCCAGCCGAGCCTTCGCATGCGCCGGATCGCCGCGCAGCGCCGCGCGATAGGCTTCGGCCGCGTCTTCCTTGCGGCGCATGGCCTGCAGCGCCAGGCCGCGCGCATAGGCGACCGCAGCGCCACGCCCCGGGAGCTGCGCGGCGCGGTCGAGGTCGGCGAGCGCCTTCGCCGGGTCGCCGCGCGCGAGCCGGGCATTGGCGAGGTTGACCAGGATCTCCGGATCGGCCGGATCGAGGCCTGCGGCGACGGCATAGGCGTCGATCGCCTCGTCGAGCCGCCCGACGTCGCGCAGCATCTTGGCGCGATTGAACGCGATTGCGGCGTCGCGCGGATAGGCGGCGGCGAGCTCGCCCAGCGACTCGATCGCGCCCTCGCGGTCGCCGAGGCGGAATCGGCATAGCGCGTCGAGCGACGTGGCGTCCTTGACGGCGAGCCGATCGGCGAGCGCCGGCGCCAGCAGCGCGCGCGCGCGCGCTGCGTCGCCCTGCTTCCACGCGTCGAGCGCCGCAGCGAAGGCGCTGCGCTGCGTCGAGGAAGTGGCGCCTTTCACCATAGCGCATGCCTCGTCGCGACTTCGGCCATGCAGCGCGCGAAAGAACGGGCGAATCCCTGCCGGTCGCACAAGGGCGAGCGCCAGAGAGCATGAGGCAGCTCAGCGCTCATGGCCGCCAGCCGGTCGGGATCGGTCGCGAGTGCCACGGCGATCCGGACGAACTCGTCGGGCGTCCGCGCGGAGAGCGCGCCGGCTCCGGCATGAGCCAGGATCGCATGGCTGATCCTTTGGTGGACCGCCGGGCCGACGCGCGTGACGACGGGCACGCCGCGCTCGATGCTGTCGATGGTGGTGGTGCCGCCGGTGAGCGGCCAGGTGTCGAGAGAGACGTCGATGCCGTCATAGGCCTGCCAATGCGGAATGCCGGCGCCGTGGTTGTCGAGGAACTCGATGCGCGTCGGGTCGATGCCCTCGGCAGCGAAGGACGCCGTGACGTTGGCGCGCAGCGCCGATCGCGCCGCTTCCGGCCGCACGATGCGGAAGCGCGACATCGGGACGGCGCGGAGCACTTCTGCCCACATCGCAAGCGTGGAGCGCGTGTACTTGTAGGGCGCGTTCAGCGTGCCGAAGACGACGGAGCCGCCGTCCGTGCCCGCCGCGCGCGCGCGCGGCGGCCGGTCGCGCGCCGGCGCGAAGGCGATCCAGCTCGGCTCGACCAGAAGCGGGCGCTCCATCAGGAGGTCGGCGGAGCCCGGCTGCAGGTGGCTGTCGCACAGGAAGTAGTCGATCTCGGACAAGCCGGTGCTGAAGGGATAGCCGAGCCAGGACACTTGCACCGGCGCCGGCCGCCATGCCGCGACCTGCACGGCCGAGTCGCGCGTATGGCCGTTCATCTCCACCAGCACGTCGATCTGGTCCGACCGGATGAGCGCTGCCGCGTCCGCGGGCGCCATGGCCCCGATCCGGCGGTGTACTGCCGCGTCGCGCGCGAAGCCCGCGGCGATGAAATCGTCGCTGCCGAGATAGGATGAATAGAGATGGAGCGCCAAGCAGTCGCGATCATGATGGGCGACGAGCGACGCGGCGAAGCGCCCGACCGCATGGCCGCGCAGGTCGGAGGAGAGCAGGCCGATGCGCAGGGGCCGGGCGCCGGGCCGGCCGCCGGGCCGGCCGCTCGATTCTGCAATCGCTGGCGCAGCCTGTCGGCGCGCGACGGCGGGATCAGCTCCCGCTTGCTGACGCGCGCTCGTCGCGAGCCGGAGGTGCAGGCGCTTCAGCCACGCGATGTCCTCCGGCCTCTCGGCATAGGTCAGGACGCCGAGCAGGACCATGCTCAGGGATTCGGCCGGGGCCGCTCCGATCAGGTCGATCGCCTGCGCCGGATCGAGCATCCGATCGGCCGCGCAGCTGTCGCGCAGCAGTCCGAGGATCCATGGGAGGGCCTCCGCCCTCCCCTCCGCGGCATCGATGCTGGCCCGCGCGGCGGCGAGGGCGTCCTCGTGGCGTCCCAGCGCGGCCAGGGCGCTGGCCAGATGAGCGCGCAAGAGAGCGTCCTCCGGGTGCGCTCGTGCCAAAGCCTCGACCGTGCGCAAGCGCTCGTCCGCGGGGCCGTAGGCGGCGAGGTCGCGCGCGAGCAGCCGCGCTGCATTCCGGTCGGGCGGCGACGCCGCAGCCGCGCTCCGCAGCACCTGCCGCGCGGAGTCGCGGTCGCCGGCGATGCTGTGCGCCTGGGCGAGCACCGGCGCGACGAGCGCCGGCTTGATGCCGAGCGCGGCAGCGCGCGCGGCGCTCTCGATCGCGCTGCTCGCCTCGCCTGCGGCTAGCTGCGCGCTCGCCAGATTGAACCAGGCCTGCCCGTCCGACGGCGCGAGGGCCGTGGCGCGACGATATCCGCCGATGGCGTCGGCAAGGCGGCCGACGTCGCGGAGCATCTTCGCGCGATTGAATGCGATCGCGGCGCTGCCGGGATAGGCAGCCGCGAGCGCGTCCATGGCCGCCAGCGCACCCTCATGGTCGCCGAGCGCGAAGCTGCACACGGCGTCGATGCTGGCTGCGTCAGGATCGGGCAGCAGGCCGCCGAGGAGCGGCACGAGGGCCGCGCGGGCACTGCGGGGGTCGCCGGCTTGCCACGCTGACACGGCGGCGGCAAGCCGCTTGTCGCGGTCCGGCGGCAGCGCACCTTGAGCGGGCACGGTCATCGCTTGCCCTCGGCGCACCAGCCTGCCCAGGCCGCGCGATAGGCGGATTCGACGGCGCGCGCCAGCCCGACGCCATCGCGCAGCGGCGAGCTTGCGACCCTGTCGCGCATCGACCCGCGCAGCGCCGCGCGGCGTTCGGGATCGCGAGCAAGGCTCGCGGCGATCGCGACAAAGGCATCGGCGTCTTCGGCGATGAGCTGCGGCATGCCGGCGGCGGCCAGCAAGCTTGCGCCGACCCGGCTGGCGTGGCGGTCGCCGCGCAGGCTGACCAATGGCACGCCCATCCACATCGCCTCGCATGTCGTCGTCGTGCCGTTGTAGTGCGCGGGGTCGAGGGCAATGTCGATCTCCCCATAGGTGCCGAGATGGCTGGCCTGGGTTGCGACGCGGCCGCGCAGGTCGAGCCGGTCGCCGGCAATGCCGCGTGAAGCGAAGCGTCGCTGCACGACCTCCCGCACGGACGGGTCGGCAAGGCCGAAGGCCTTGAGCAGCAATCGCGATCCCTCGACCTCCTGCAAGACCCGCGACCAGAGCGCCACCGTCCCGTCCGACAGCTTCGGCAGCGCGTTGAACGAGCCGAACACGACCGGCCCCGGCGGGCGCGGAGCGACGGCCGGCGCGTCCGGGTCGGGGTCGAAAGCGTGCAGGGGGCGCGGCAGGCGTGCGAGTCGTTCCGTGACCCAGCGCTCTGTACCCGGCGGGTCCGTGACCGCATCGGCGAGCCGGATGTCGATCGCGGCCAGGCCGGTCGTGTCCGGGTAGCCGAGCCAGCTTGCCTGCACCGGCGCCGGACGCCTGGCGAAGGCGCCCAGGCGATTTCCTGCCGTATGGCCGGCGAGGTCGATCGCGATATCGACGCCGTCGTCGCGCATGCGCTCTGCCAGAGCCGCGTCGTCGAGAGCGCGCGCGTCCGTCCAGTCGTCGGCGGAAGCGCGCAGCGCCGTCGTCGTCCCGTCGTCGCGCTCGCCGACCTGGTAGCAGTGCACGCGGAAGCGCGGCCGGTCATGGGCGCGCAGGAGGGGCGCGAAGAAGCGAGCGACCGAGTGGCGGTTGAAGTCGGGGGACACGTAGCCGAGCGTCAGGCGCCGATCCGGATCGCCCGCCCTGTCCGGCCGCTTTGGCGCCGCCGGCGCGCCGCGCCACGCGTCCGCGCCGAAGGCGCGATGCGCGTCCGCGCCGAAGGCGCGATGCGCGTCGAGCCGCTCCTGCGCTCCGATCCCCTCGTCGTAGGCCATGCAGAGGAGCGCGTTCGACCGGAGATCGAGCGATTGCGGCGCCAGCGATGACGCCTGCCGCGCGGCGGCCCGCGCGTCCTCGAAGCGTCCGAGATGGAGGAATGCCTCGGCGAGGGACGCATGGACGTCGGCATCGTCCGGGTCCAGACGGATCGACTCCTCGAGGCAGCGCACCGCGACGCCGACCTTCTCCTGGAGCCAAAGCACCAGGCCAAGGTTGCCGATGGCGGCGGCATGGCTGCGATCGGCGTCCAGAGCGGCGCGAAATGCGCGCGCCGCCTCGTCCAAACGTCCCGCCGCCTTGTGCGCCAGTCCGGCGTCGTTCAAGGCGTCGGCCGAGGAGCGATCCTGCCGGCGAGCGGGGCGCGACGTCATCGCTCGTCCTCGGGCATCCGGGACTGCGCGGCGCACCACTCGCGCCATGACGCGCGCAGGGCATCGCCCAGCGCTTGGGCAAGGCGAGCGCCGTCGCACAGAGACGACCGTGCCATGCGCTCGCGCAGGCACGCGCGCAGCTCGATGAGGCGGTCGGGCGTCGATGCCAGCCCCGCGGCAGAGCGCACGAACGCCTCCGACTCCGTCGCCACGAGATCATCCAGGCCGATCGCGCCGAGCAGGGACGCGCCGACACGGGCCTGCGGAACGGTGCCGCACAGCGTCACCACCGGCACGCCCATCCACAGCGCCTCGCAGGTCGTCGTCGTGCCGGCATAGGGGGTTGGGTCGAGCGCCACGTCCATGTCGGCGTATCGAGCCAGATGGTCGCGCTCGGCCGGCTCGAAGGCCGCGATCGCGACGCGGTCGGATGGCACGCCGACGGCGGCGAAGCGGGCGCGCTGCGCGGCGGCGATCCGCGGGTCGTCGAGGCCATGCGCCTTCAGCAGCAGCCGGCTTCGCGGCACGGCGGCGAGCGCTTGCGCCCACAGCTCAACGGTCGCGTCGGTCAGCTTGTGAAGCGCATTGAACGACCCGAACGTGAATGGCGCCCCGCCGGTGCTCGGCGGCGGCGTCACGGCGGGAGAATCCGGGTTGGGGCGGAAGCAGAGGAAGGGTGCTGGCAGACGGAGCAGCCGTTCCTGGCTCTCGCTCTCCGCGCCGATCGGATCGACGACCGCATCGGTGATGCGTCGCAGGCAGTCGTCGAGCCCCGTGCCGGTCGGGTATCCGATCCAAGCCAGCTGGATCGGGGCCGGATGCCGTGCGAGGACGCCGATTCGACCGCCGGCCGTATGGCCGGACAGGTCGATCAGGACGTCGATGCCGTCGTCGCCGATGGCTTGAACCGCGGCCGCATCGTCGCCGCCGGCGATCGAACGGAGCGCTTCGGAGGCCGCGACCAGCGCGGCTGTCATGCCATCCCGTCGCGCGTCGTTCTTGTAGAGGATTGTCCGGCCGGCGAAGTGCGCGCGGTTCGTCAGCAAGGGCAGCAGGAAGCGCGCGACCGAATGGTTGCGCAGGTCGCCGGAGAGGAACCCGACCGAGAGCGGCCGATCCGGATCGGCCGCGTTGCGCCATTGGCGCTGGCGCGGCACGTCGCGCGCAAAAGTCGCGGCGCAGGCGCGATGCCGCGCCGCCAGAGTGGCGCGTGTCTCGCGCGGATCGGTCAGCGCGAAGAGAAGGCGCGCCTGCGCCACGTGCGCATTCGCCGGCTCGGCGGCGGCGGCGTCGTCGAACAACTGCGCAGCGTCCGCGAATGCGCCGCGCTGCAAGGCGAGGCTGGCCAAGACCACCGGGCTCCAGCCGTCGTCCGGCCAGCGCCGCTTGATGTAGCGGAACGCGTCCTCGGCGACGGCGTAGCGGCCGGCGGAGCGCAGGCTTGCGGCGAGGTTGTGCCAGGTCCCGCGGTTGTCGGGTTCGCGACGGATCGCCTCCCGCCAAGCTGCGGCCGCCTCGTCATGGCGTCCTGACGCGTCACGCAGCGCAGCAAGCCGGGTCCATGGCCGGGCGCCCGCATGCGCCAGCTCCGCAGGACGCGCCAAGGCTGCTTCCCATCGCGCGATCGCGTCCTCGATCGCGCCGCGCGCTGCCGCGACCTCGGCCCAGTTGGCCAGGATGCGCGGCTCGCCCGGAGCGAGTCGGTGCGCCGCCGCGTAGGCAGACTCGGCAGCGGCGAGATCGCCCGAGCGCTGCGCGGCGACGCCGTCGGCGAATGCGCTCTCGATTGCCGCGGCGATGCCGGCCTGTCCCATGGTGGTGTTGATGGTCGCGACGGCCATGTCTTCCAGTTCCGTTGGCCTTAACCATACCGCAAAGCTGGTTTCCGAGGCATTGCCGGCGGAGGGGCCGGTGGAGGGAAGGCAGGGCTGGAACGACTGCTCGCTGCCGCGGCCTCCCGCCTTCGCTTGGCACTTGCGTCGGCCTGCCTGCCTTGCCGCACTGCACAAAGGTCGCTAGAAACCTCCGGCAGTCGGCGGGATTCGGCCGATCGGCATCGCGGAGCGGCTGGCGGCACCGCTCACGAACCTGCGGGATCGAGCATGCGCGGCTATCACTACGAAGACCTCACAGTCGGCATGACCGGCGAATACGCGCGCACGGTGACGGAAGCGGATATCGTGATGTTCGCGGGCATCACGGGCGACACCAATCCCGTCCATCTCAACCAGATCTATGCCGAGAGCACGATCTTCAAGACGCGGATCGCGCACGGATCCCTGCTCGCCGGCTACATCTCGTGCATCCTCGGCACGATCATGCCGGGCCCAGGCTGCATCTATTTGAGCCAGACCTTGCGCTTCAAGGCGCCGGTCCGTATCGGCGACACGGTGGTGGCGACGGTGACCGTCGTCGGCAAGAACGACGAGAAGAAGCGCCTGACGTGCTCGACCACCTGCATGGTGGGCGAGCGCACCGTCCTGGAGGGCGAAGCCGTGGTGATCGCCCCGTCGCGTGCGTGACCCAGCCGCAGCCTTCTTTGACAGCCCCGAGGCGCTCCGCCAAGTTCCGGCGCTGAGCTCGCGGGAACCGGGACGAGACATCCATGGACAGTGCGGTCGCTGACCCTGCGGTGCCGCTGACGGAATTGCGCTGGCCTGGCCCTGCGCCGGCACGCCTTCGCGGCGCCGCGATCGCCGTCGGCAACTTCGACGGCGCCCATCTCGGTCATCGCGCCGTGATCGAGGAGTGCCGGCGGCATGCCGCCACGTCGGGCGTCGTCACGTTCGAGCCGCATCCGCGCCAGGTCTTCGCTCCCGACGCGCCGCCCTTCCGGCTGACGGCGTGGCCCGCCAAGGCGCGCCGGCTGGCGAGCTTCGGCGCTGACTTCGCGCTGGTCATCGGGTTCGATCGCGCGTTCGCGAGCCGGTCGGCGGAATCGTTCGTCGACGAGGTGCTTGTCGCCCATCTCGGCCCTGCGCATGTCGTGGTCGGCGCGAACTTCGCCTTCGGCAACGGCCGCCGGGGAACGCCCGATATGCTGCGCGCGCGGCTCGCCGCGCAGGGCATAGGCATGACCTGCATGGCCCCTGCGACGGGGCCGGACGGACAGGCCTACTCCTCGACCCGCGTCCGTGCGGCGCTCGTGGCTGGCGATCCCGCTGGCGCGGCGGCGCTGCTGGGCGCTCCTTGGGAGGTCGAAGGCAGGGTCGGCGAGGGCGACCGGCGCGGCAGGGTGCTCGGCTTCCCGACCGCGAACGTGCCGCTGGGCGACCACCTGCGCCCGCGTTTCGGCGTCTATGCCGTCGAGGCCGGCATCGTCGGCGCGCCAGGCGCGGCGCCGCGCTGGGTGAAGGGCGTCGCGAACATCGGCAGCCGTCCGACGGTGGGCGGCACGGAGCCGCGCGTCGAAGCCCATCTCTTCGATTTCGCGGAGGACATCTACGGCAAGACGCTGCGCGTCCGCCTGATCGACTTCCTGCGCGCGGAACGGAAGTTCGACGGTCTCGACGCGTTGAAGGCGCAGATCGCCGCGGACAGCGCCGAGGCGCGCCGTCGGCTCGCCCGCCGATGACGGCGAACGGCAACCCTGCCGGCGAGATCGCCCGTATCGAGGCCATGCTCGCCGCGCAGGGCGCGAGCGCCGGCCTGCTGCGCCGCCTCGGGAACCTCAAGGAGGAGCGCGGCGACGTCGCCGGCGCGATCGCCTGCTACAGGCGCGCGACGGAGAGCGCGCCGCATGATGCCGGAGCCTGGTGTGACCTCGCGATCGGGCTCGAGCAGTCGGGCGACCTCGCCGGAGCGCAGGACGCATTCCGCCGCGCGATCGCCGCAGACGAAAGCTTCGCGGACGCGCACGCCAATCTCGGCCTGCTGCTGCAGCGGTCCGGCCGGCACCCCGAGGCGGTTGCCGCGCTGGAGCGTGCCGCGTCCCTCGAACCGAGCGCCGCGTCGTTCCACAATCTCGGCAACGCCCAGCGGCTCGCCGGCGACGGGGCCTCGGCGCTGGCGAGCTATGCCGAGGCGCTGAAGCATGACCCGTCGTCGGCGATCACCGCGACGGCGCTGGCCGATATTCTGGCCGGGCGCAGCCAGGCGGGTCTTGCCGACGCTCTCTTGCGGCGCGCGCTCGCGGTCGCTCCCAGCATCGGCGTCGCCTTGCGACGCAGCTTGCTGCTCGCCCAGATCGAGGACGGCGCGGCAAGCATCGCTGCCCGGCGGACGGCGATCGCCGAGGGCTTCGCGGCCCTCAGGGCCGCCGGGGCGACGATCCGGGACCCCTTCGCCGAGGTCCCGGGCACGACCTTCTACCTCGCCTATCACGGCGAGAACGACCGTGCGCTGCAGTCCCAGATCGCGCGCTTCTACCTCGATGCCTGCCCGGACCTCGGCTGGTCGTCGCCCCATCTCGCAGACCGGGCGAATCGCCCGCGAGGACCGGTGCGGCTGGCGCTGATCTCGGAGAAGTTCCGCAACCATACGGTCGGCAAGCTGACCCTGGACCTCGTCCGCGCGCTCGATCGCAGCCAGGTCGAGCCGCTGCTGTTCGTCGTGTCGCCCAAGGACGATCCCGTGCAGCGCGCGTTCCGCGCGACGGCGCCGACCGTTGATCTCGCGCCGGATCTCGCGACGGCCCGCCGGCAGGTGTCCTCTGCGCGCCCGGACGTCGTGCTCTATCCCGACATCGGGATGAACTTGCTCACATACTTCATGGCGTTCGCGCGGCTGGCGCCGGTGCAGTGCGTGAGCTGGGGCCACCCCGACACCACGGGCATCCCGGCGCTCGACTACTTCCTGACCGCCGCGGAACTGGAGCCGGACGATTTTCGCGAGCATTACAGCGAGACGCCGATCGCGCTACCGGCGTTGCCCACCGTCTACCCCCGCCCCCCCGAGCCGGCAGAGGCGTCGCGCGCCGATCTCGGCTTGCCGGACGACGCTACGCTCTATGTCTGCCCGCAGACGCTGTTCAAGCTTCACCCGAGCTTCGATGCGGTGCTGGCGTCGATCCTGCGCGGCGATCCGCGCGGCCTGCTGGTTCTGCTCGCGGGGAGCGAGCCGTCTTGGGTCGGCCCGCTCCTCGCCCGGCTGGGGCGCGCGATGCCCGACGCGGTCGGCCGCGTCAGGGTCCTTCCTGGCCTGAGCTCGGACCGGTTCCTGGCTCTCCTGCGGCTGGCGGACGTCGTGCTCGATACGCCCGTCTTCGGCGGCGGCAACACCAGCTTCGAAGCGTTCGCCATGGGCGCCGCGGTCGTCACCTGGCCGGGTGCCTTCATGCGCAGCCGCGTGACCGCCGCGCTCTACAGGCGCATGGGGATCCCAGACGCGATCGTCTCGGGGCCGGAGATGTATGCCGCAACGGCCTTGCGCCTCGGCCGCGACCCGACCATCCGCGCGGCGCTGCGCGCGCGCATCGCGGGTGCGCGGCATCGGCTGTTCGATGACGCTGCGGGGGCGCGCGCGCTTGGACGGTTCTGCAAGGCCGTGGCGGCGGCGCATGCAGCAGGCAAGAGCCTCGGCGGTTGGGAGGACGTGCCGCTCTGGGAAGGCTAGGCCCCGTCGTCGCGCTTGTCGCGCCGCGTCAGCCCCACTTCATCTCGGTCGAGCGGCCGGCCTTGTCTTTCTCCGCCTCGCTCTTTGCCGCCTGCTCGGTGGCACGGCGATGCGGCTCGAACAGCTCGGCCTCCAGCTCCTTGGCCAGGGCCTCGAGCTCCTCGTCCGTCGCCTTCTCGATCAGGTCGCGAACATCGGCCAGAAGGTCGGCGATCAGCAGCTTCTCAACCCGTCCGATCAGCTCCTCGCGTGTGCCCATCGCAACCTTCCCGTCACCGATCGCGGATCGCGCCCGCCTCCCGACTCGCCGCGCGTACCGTGCCTTCGGCGCGCGAGACCCGTCCCTCAGCGCCTCTTGGGACCGACCTCAGGCCGCTGCTTGGCACCGAGAGCGCCGCCGCTCGACGCCGCTGGCTTGGCACCCCGATCCGCCTTGGCCGTGGCTACCGGCGATGGCCGTGCGGACTCATGCCGCGCCTGGTCGCTCGCCGCCGCGGACGACGATGTCTCAGCCCCGGCGGCCCTCTTCGACACAAGCTCGGCTAGGTCGCGGTAGTGCTGCTTGCGGCGGGCCACCCTAAGGCGGATCTCGTCCTGGAATTCACGGCCCGGCATGCATGTGCTCCCGGCAAGTCTTGCCGATGGGCGACTTGTCCCGACTGAGCGCTATCGATGCAGGGTGGAAGGGGCGGGGTCAATCGGCAAGAGCGCATAGGCCGGATGAGCGTGCCGTAGCGGCGCATCCTGCCTATTGCGGCAAGGCCCCGCCTTGCACGAGGAGCTCACCGATTCCGAGGATCGACCAGCCCGCGACGATCGCGGCCGCAAGCCACATCAGCCACTTGCCGCTGAGGGCGACGGCCTCGTTCAGGCCGGCGAGCTCATTCTTGCGCCACTGCCGCCGGCTGAGTCCCTGGCGGAGCGACCAACCGAAAGCGAACAGCGAGAAGATCATGGCCGTCACGGGACCGCGCCAATGCCCATCCGCCAGGAGGAGAAGGACATAGACGCCGGGCGGCACCGTCGCGAGAGCGAAGCATTTCGGGAACCAGAACAGCAGGCCGCCGATCGAGACGCGCGGCTTGACCCGCTTGGCGCGCTCCGCGGCGCGCCTTGACATCGCCTGGTGCCGCGCCTTATGCGTGCCGGCATGGCGCGCAGAGCGGTAATCGGCGGATCGCGAATTACGACCCCGGTCCTGTGACCGGGATCGGGACTCTTCCCGTTTGTCCTTCGCGACCTGCCGAAGCCATTGCCTGATGTCGCCGTCCTGTGCCTCGTTCATCGCCGCACCCATCGCGTCCTCCGGCTCCCCTGGGGTCCTCTCCAAGCCGGCGGCGTTCGCGTGCTTCGCCGTCCAAGCTGCAGCCGACCCTGGCATGCTGCTCCGGCTCGTCGAGCTGTTCGCCAAGCGCGGGATCGTGCCGCGCCGGGTCGTCGCAGTCGTCGAGCCCGACGGCACGGAGCTCACGATCGACCTGCAGGTCGATCTCGTGGCGAGCGCCGATGCCGCCGCGTTGTCCCAATCAGCTTTGCAAGGATCGGGCCTGATGGTTAATGACATTGATCATATGGCGGCGGCCATGCGCGCAATCCCGTTCGTGCGGTCCGTGCTGGTCGCTGCGCCGGCGGACGGTTGAGGCCGGCGCGCCGCGGACCCCGATCACCTCAAGACCCAGTGGAAGCAAGCGATGAGCGTCGACTATCGCGACACCGTGTTCCTGCCGAAGACCGCGTTCCCGATGCGGGGCTCGCTGCCGACGCGCGAGCCGATCCTTCTCGAGCGCTGGAAGAGCATGGACCTGTTCCGCCTGCTGCGAGAGGAGGCGGCCGGGCGACCCAAGTTCATCCTGCATGACGGCCCGCCTTACGCGAACGGCCACCTGCACATCGGCCATGCGCTCAACAAGATCCTGAAGGACGTGATCAACCGCTCGCAGCAGATGCTGGGCAAGGACGCGAACTACGTCCCCGGCTGGGACTGCCACGGCCTGCCGATCGAATGGAAGATCGAGGAGCAGTACCGGGCCGCGGGCAAGGACAAGGACAAGGTCCCCGTCGTCGAGTTCCGGCGCGAGTGCCGCGAGTTCGCCGCCAAGTGGATCGACATCCAGCGCACGGAGTTCAAGCGGCTCGGCATCGAGGGCGACTGGGAGCGCCCTTACAGCACCATGGCGTTCGACGCCGAGGCGCAGATCCTGCGCGAGATCCACAAGTTCGCGCTGAACGGCGGGCTCTACCGCGGCGCCAAGCCTGTGCTGTGGTCGGTCGTCGAGAAGACCGCTCTGGCCGACGCCGAGGTCGAGTACCACGACCATGTTTCCGACACCGTCTACGTGCGCTTCCCGATCGAGTCGGCGCAGCACCCGGCGCTCAAGGGCACGGCGGCTCTGATCTGGACGACGACGCCCTGGACGCTGCCCGGCAACCGCGCCATCGCATACGGGCCGGAGATCGCCTATGCGGTCGTCGTGCCCAAGGCCGTCGCCGAGGGAGCGGCTGCGCGCGTCGGCGAGCGCCTGCTAATGGCCGTGCCGCTCGTGGCATCGACGTGCGCCGCCGCCGGCATCGCGCAGCACGAGGTCGCCGCCACGCTGAGCGCCGCCGACCTCGCGGGCGCCGTCGCGCGCCACCCGCTGCGCGGCAAGGGCTACGACTTCCCGGTGAAGCTGCTGCCCGGCGCCTTCGTCACGACCGACCAGGGCACCGGCCTTGTCCACATCGCGCCGGGCCATGGCGCCGACGACTTCGAGCTCGGCCAGGCGCACGGCGTCGAGGTGCCCTTCACCGTCGAGGAGGACGGCCGCTACGCGCCGACCGTGCCGCTCTTCGCCGGCAAGGCCGTGTACAAGCCGGACGGCAAGAAGGGCGACGCGAACGCCGCGGTGATCGCGGCGATCGAGGCGGCGGGCGGGCTGCTCGCCAAGGGCCGGCTTCAGCACAGCTATCCGCATAGCTGGCGGTCGAAGGCCCCGCTCATCTTCCGCAACACGTCCCAGTGGTTCATCTCGATGGAGTCCACCGGGCTTCGGCAGACCGCGCTGAAGGCGATCGGCGAGACGCGCTGGGTGCCCGGGCAGGGAGAGAACCGCATCCGCTCGATGATCGAGAGCCGGCCGGATTGGTGCGTCTCGCGCCAGCGCGCCTGGGGCGTGCCGATCGCGCTCTTCGTCTCGAAAAGATCCGGCGAGATCCTGAAGGACGCGAAGGTGCTCGATCGCATCGCCGAAGCCTTCGAGGCCGAGGGCGGCGATGCCTGGTTCTCGTCGCCGCCGGCCCGCTTCCTCGGCCCCGGCTACGACCCTGCCGAGTGGGAGCAGGTGAAGGACATCGTCGAGGTCTGGTTCGAGAGCGGCTCGACGCACAGCTTCGTGCTGGAGAAGCGTAACAGCCTCGCCTGGCCGGCCTCGCTTTACCTCGAAGGGTCTGACCAGCACCGCGGCTGGTTCCATTCGTCTCTGCTCGAGAGCTGCGGCACGCGCGGGCGGGCACCCTATGACGCCGTGCTGACGCACGGCTTCGTGCTCGACCAGAACGGCATGAAGATGGCGAAGTCCCTGGGCAACGTCGTGGCGCCCCAGGAAGTGTGCTCGCAGTTCGGCGCCGACATCCTGCGGCTGTGGGTCGTCGCGTCGGACTACAGCGAGGATCTGCGCATCGGGCCGGAGATCCTGAAGCAGCTCAGCGAATCTTATCGCCGCCTGCGCAACACTCTGCGCTGGCTGATCGGTGCGCTCGACGGCTTCACGCCCGCCGAGCGCGTGCCGGAAGCCGGAATGCCCGAGCTCGAGCGCTGGGTGCTGCATCGCTTGGCCGAGCTCGACAAGCAGGTGCGCCAGGCTGTCGAGGATTTCGACTTCCATGCCATCTTTCGCGCGTTGCACGAGTTCTGCGCCGTCGATCTCTCGGCCTTCTACTTCGACGTCCGCAAGGACGTGCTCTACTGCGCGAGCCCCGCAGACCCGGCCCGCCGTGCCTGCCGCACCGTCCTCGACCACGTGTTCTCATGCCTGACCGCATGGCTGGCGCCGATCCTCTGCTTCACGGCGGAGGAGGCGTGGCTCGCGCGATCCCTGCCGCCCGGCAGCACCGAGAAGGACAACGGGGACTTCCTGGCGACCGCGGACGCGCGCGCGCTCGGGAAGGCATCGGTCCACTTGCGCCTGTTCCCCGCCGTGCCCGCAGCGTGGGCCGACGCCGCGCTGGCAGCGAAGTGGGACAAGGTCCGGCGCGTGCGGCGCGTCGTCACCGGCGCATTGGAGAAGGAGCGCGCGGCCAAGCGCATAGGCTCGAGCCTGCAAGCGGCACCGACGGTGCACGTCCCGGCCGAGCTTCTTGCAGCGCTCCAGGATGTCGACATGGCCGAGGCGTGCATCGTCTCGGCAATCGCATTGTCGCCAGCTCCGGCGCCGGCCGACGCGTTCCGCCTTGAGGACGTGGCCGACGTCGCCGTGGTGCCTGGCCTGGCGGCGGGCGACAAGTGCCCGCGGTGCTGGCGAGTCCTGCCGGAGGTCGGCCAGGCGCGGCGGACGGTCTCGGGGGTTGACTCGGCACGTGCACGGCCCGACCTGTGCGATCGGTGCTCGGATGTCGTGGCATCGGGCGGCGCTGCCGCTTGATCCCCAGCGGTCACGGAGGGATTTCGGTTTGACGGCGCGTCTGGATCGCATCAAGCGCGCGGCTCCCGTGGCGTTCGGCGGGGCCGGAGCGCGCCATCGCAGGCTCGGCCTGGGGTTGGCCGCGCTGGTGCTCGTCGCCGACCAGGTCAGCAAATGGTTGATCATGGATGCCGTCCTGGGCACGCCGCGGGCGATCGAGATCGCGCCCTTCCTGAACCTGGTCTGGGTCTGGAATCAGGGCGTTAGCTTCGGCATGCTGGGCGGCGGCGCGGTCTCGCCCTGGCTGCTGTCGGGCCTGGCCCTGGCCGTTTCCGTCGCGCTGGCGATTTGGCTAGGACAAGCTGAGACCCGCTTGCTCGGCACTGCGCTTGGGCTTGTCATCGGCGGCGCGGTGGGCAATGTAGTGGATCGGGTCCGCTTCGGCGCCGTGTTCGACTTCATCGACGTGCACGCGGCGGGATACCACTGGCCGGCGTTCAACGTGGCGGATTCGGCGATAACGGTCGGTGTCGCGTTGCTGCTGGTGGATTCCCTGCGGCCGCGACCGGCCCAGTGACGGGACCTTAACCGCAACGTGACCAGGCTTGAGGGTGCAGGCTTAGGGGCCCCCGGGCCAGTCAGGCAATGGAGGCCGCGATGGCAGGACACGCGATCAGGCTTCGGACGGACCTCAAGAGAGCGCTGCTGCCGGTTGCGCTCGTCGCGATCCCCTTGGCGCTCTCGGGCTGCAGCAATCTGAAGGAAACTCTCGGGCTCAACAGGAAGCCGCCCGACGAGTTCACTGTGGTCTCGCGCGCGCCGCTCTCGCTGCCGCCCGACGCCATGCTCCGCCCGCCGCGCCCGGGCGAGCAGCGCCCGCAAGAGGCGGCCGCTCCGCAGAAGGGCAAGCAGGCCGTGTTCGGCCTCGACCAGCAGCAGGTTGCCCTCGGGCCAGCGGGCGCGAGCTCGGGCGAGCTGGCGCTGCTGCGCCGCGCTGGCGCCGAGGACGCCAAAGGCGACATCCGCAAGAAGGTGGACGAGGAGACCTCGTCGCTCCTGCGAACCGAAGAAGGCTTCGTCGAGAAGATCCTGTTCTGGAAAGACCCCAAGGAGCCGCGCGCCGTCGTCGTGAACGCGCCGGCCGAGGCCGAGCGCCTGCGCAACAACTCCGCGATGGGCGCGCCGGCGACGCAGGGTCAGACGCCGACGGTGGACACGGGCAAGACGCGGCGCGGCCTGCTGGACGGGCTGTTCTGAGTGGCAGCGCGGTCACGCATGGCTCCCATGGCGCGTGACGCACGCGCAGAGCCGACGAGCATGGCGCGAGCGATCGCGCGGCGCCTGCTGAATGCTGCCTTTGCAGGACTGATCCTCGCGTCGCTCCTCGGCTCCGATGCCGATGCCAAGGTGTTTGGCGCTGAGACCTTCACGCTTGCGAACGGCCTGCAGGTCGTCGTGGTGACCAACCGGGCGGCGCCCGTCGTCACTCACCAGGTGTGGTACAAGGTCGGCTCGGCTGACGAGCCCAAGGGCAAGTCCGGCATCGCGCATTTCCTCGAGCACCTGATGTTCAAGGGAACGCGCACCTTGGCGCCGGGCGAGTTCTCGAAGCTCATCGCGCGCCATGGCGGCCGCGAGAACGCCTTCACGTCCTGGGACTACACCGGCTATTTCCAGACCATCGCGCGCGACCGCCTCGACCTCGTCATGCGGCACGAGGCCGACCGCATGACCAACCTCGTGCTGACGGATGCGGTCGTCGACCCGGAGCGGTCCGTCATCCTCGAGGAACGCCGCCAACGCACCGACAACGTGCCGGAAGCCCTCCTGGCAGAGCAGGCGCGCGCCGCTCTCTACTTGCACCATCCTTATCGCATCCCGATCATCGGCTGGTTCCACGAGATGCAGGGGCTGACCCGCACGGACGCGCAGGACTTCTACCGGACCCACTACGCGCCCAACAACGCGGTGCTGATCGTGGCCGGCGACGTCGATGCCGGCGAGGTGCGCAAGCTGGCGGAGACGCACTACGGACCGATCGCTGCGCGTCCAGTGCCGCCGCGAGTCCGCCCGGCCGAGCCGCCGCATGTCGCGGCGCGGCGCGTGATGCACGAGAGCGCGCGGGTCAGGCAGGCGAGCTGGCGGCGAACCTACCTCGCGCCGAGCTACAACCGCGGCATCCAGGAGCCGGACGCGAAGGTCGGGCCGGAGCACGCTTATGCGCTCCAGGTTCTCGCGGAGGTGCTCGGCGGCGGCTCGTCGAGCCGGCTGCATCGCAGCCTGGTGATCGAGCGCAAGCTCGCGACCGGCGCGGGCGCCGGTTACGGCGCGACGGATTTCGACCTTTCCGATTTCGGCATCTCCGCGTCGCCGCGCCCGGCGTCCGGCGCGCGCGACGAGGATCCCGCCCTTGCAGACCCGCGCCGTGCCGTCGAGGCGATCGAGCGCGCAGTCGATGACGTTATCGCGGCGCTGTTGGAGCGCGGCGTGACCGACGACGAGGTCGGGCGCGCGAAGACGCGCATGGTCGATGCCGCCGCCTTTGCCCGCGACGGCAGCTCGACAGCCGTGCGCGCGATCGGCTCGACGCTGATGACCGGCGGAACCGTCGACGACGTGGAATCCTGGCCGGACCGGATCGACGCGGTGACGCCGGCCCAGGTGAACGCTGCCGCGCGTGCGGTGCTCGTCCTCAAGCGATCGGTCACTTCGATCCTCCTTCCCAAGCCGACGAGCTGAAGAATGGCGAGACAGACGCTTCCGTCCGTCCCTCTGCGCGCCTGCCTGCTGGCGATCGTCGCAGCGGTCGGGCTCGCCGCGTCGGCGAGGGCCGCACATGTCGAGCGCGTCGTGAGCCCGGGCGGAATCGAAGCATGGCTCGTGGTCGATCGGTCGAACCCGATCCTCGCGATGGAGGCATTGTTCCGCGGCGGCTCGGCGCTCGATCCTGTCGGCAAGGAAGGCCTCGCCGACATGGCGACGTCGCTGCTCGACGAAGGAGCGGGGCCCTACGACGCCTCGGCGTTCCAGCAGCGCCTCGAGGACCGGTCGATCCAGCTCGGCTTCGGCGCGTCGCGCGACGGCCTGAGCGTCACGCTGCGCACGCTGACCCGCCAGCGCGACGAGGCCGTGGCAATGCTTCGCCTTGCCCTGACCGAGCCGCGCTTCGATGCCGCGGCGGTCGAGCGCGTCCGCAGCCAGAAGGTCGCCGGGCTGCGCCGGTCGGCGGAGGAACCGAACACGATCGCCGGGCGGACATGGGTCTGGGCGGCGTTCCCTGACCACGCCTACGGCCGGCCGAGCCAGGGGACCCTGGCGTCCGTTGGGCGCGTGACGGCGGACGACATGCGCGCCTTCGTGCGCCAGCGATTCGTCCGGGCCGGGATGGCGATCGGCGTCGTCGGCGACATCGATGCGGCTGCGCTCGCGCCCCTGCTCGACCAGGCGTTCGGCGCGCTGCCGCGCGAGGGAGCCTCGCCGGACGTGCCGCGGACGACTCCCTCTGCGCAGGGTCGCCTGCTCGTCGTCGAGAAGGACATCCCGCAGAGCCGCGCCCTGTTCGGCCATGCCGGGATCGCCCGTGACGATCCGGACTGGTACGCGGCTCTGGTCGTCAACCACGTCCTCGGCGGCTCTGGGCTCAATTCCAGGCTCGCGCACGAGATCCGCGAGAAACGCGGCCTTGCCTACGGCGTGTCTACGGGGCTGTCGCCGCTGGAGGGCGCGCCGATCATCCAGGGCAGCGTCGCGACCGCCAACGAGCGCATCGCCGAGTCGATCGACCTGATCCGGCAGGAATGGCGCCGCATGCGCGACGAGGGTCCTACGGAGAGCGAGATCGCCGATGCGAAGACGTATCTCGTCGGGTCTTTCCCGTTGCAGCTCGCCACGACGCGCGGTCTCGCATCGACGCTCGTGTCGATGCAGCGTTATGCCTTGGGCATCGGGCACATCCAGGAGCGCGCCGCCCTGATCGAGAGGGTGTCCGCCGCCGACGTGCGACGTGTAGCGCGCAGGTTGCTGATCCCCGATGAACTTTTTATCGTCGTGGTAGGCAAGCCGTCGGGACTGCAAGGCGCCGAGAGGGTCAGTCCGCCGGATGGCTAGGGGAACTTCGGCGCGCATGGCATCCGAGTCGGCCGCATCCTTGACGATCTCGCGCCGCCTTAAATGGCGCCGCCACGGCGGCACCGCGCAGAACGCTTTATCCGAGTTCGATCCAAGGGCAGATTAGCGGCGGGGACCGACGGCGATGCGGCCTAGCCTTCAGGGCGAACCTGCGCCATCGGCGGGAGGATTTCATGGCTCTTGCGACCTTGGCGCGGTTCGCTGCCGCGCTGTCGCCTGGACGACGTATTCTGGCGGGAACCGTGGCGACCGGCATCGCCACGGGAGCGGCGGTGGTTGTCGCGGCGAGCCTCGGCTCGACTGCGCCGCTCGTGCTGGCCGCGGTGGCGTTGGCGGTCGCGCTCGCCGCCGCCTTGGCCGCCGGGACTTGGATCGTCGCCGGCGTCAGCCCCTTGTCGTCGGTCCTTGAGGATCTCTCGCGCGGCGACCAGAACGTTGCCGTCCCGTGGGTGGACCTCGGCGGGCCCGTCGGGCGCCTTGCGACGGCTGTCGACTCGCTGAAGCAGGCGGCGATCGACGCCTATCAGCTAAAGCGCATGGTCGACGAGATGCCGATCAACGTGATGACCGCCAACCCCTCCAAGGGCACGATCACTTACGCCAACCATGCGGCGCTGGAGACCTACTCGAAGATCTCGCAGTACCTGCCGACCCGCGGCAAGCCGCTCGTCGGCACCGAGTTCGAGCAGATGCACGAGAAGCTGAAGCACCAGAAGCGCGTGCTGTCCGATTTCGACCAGCTGCCCTGGACCATGCGGCTCGCCGTAGGGCCGGAGACGCTCGACCTGCGCGTCACGCCGATCCGCGACACGGGCGGTTTCATCGCGGGATCGATGATCACCTGGTCGCTCGTCACAGGCCAGGTGAAGCTCGCGCGCGACTTCGAGGCGAACGTCAAGGGCGTCGTCGAGGCCGTCTCGGCCTCGGCGAGCGAGCTCAAGGCGGCGGCCGAGGCGATGACCGGCACGGCCGCGCGCACCTCGCAGCAGACCGCGGCGGTCGCTGCCGTGTCGCAGGAGGCGACGTCGAGCGTCCAGACGGCGGTGGCGGCGTCGGAGCAGCTCAGCACCTCGATCACCGAGATCGGCCGGCGGGTCGCGAAGTCGGCGGGCGTCGCGAAGGAAGCGGTGCAGCAGGCGCGCACCACCAACACGACCGTTGACGGCCTGGCGCAGGCGGCGGCGAAGATCGGCGACGTGGTCAAGCTGATCAGCGAGATCGCGGGCCAGACCAACCTGCTTGCGCTGAACGCCACCATCGAGGCGGCGCGCGCCGGCGATGCCGGCAAGGGCTTCGCGGTGGTGGCCTCCGAGGTCAAGAACCTCGCGAGCCAGACCGGGCGGGCGACGGAGGACATCAGCGCGCAGATCGCGACGATCCAGGCCGAGACGCAGGAGGCGGTGAAGGCGATCCGCGAGATCGCCGACACGATCGACGAGATCAGCGAGAACGCCGTCACGATCGCGAGCGCCGTCGAGGAGCAGAGCGCCGCGACGCGCGAGATCGCGAAGAACGTCCAGCAGGCGGCCGACGGCACGCGCGAGGTCTCGGCGACCATCGCGGAGGTCAGCGAAGCCGCGCGCCAGACCGGCGGCACCGCCGACCGGGTCCTGAAGTCCGCGGAGAACCTGGCGCGCCAGTCGGACGTGCTGCGCCAGGCCGTCGAGCGGTTCCTGCAGTCGGTGCGGACCGGCTGACGGCACCGGCACCACTGGACTCGAGCGCGGATCGGCCTATCGTCGGCCCGGGAACCGCAGGATCGCCATGGCCTTCCAGCAGAACATCGACGCTTGCCTCGCGCACGACGGCGCCGCCGACCTCCTGCCGCGCAAGGATCTCGACGCGCTCGTCGCGTCGCTCGATCCGGCGCTGCATGGACTGCAAGCGATGCACCGCGACAAGTCCCTGCCGCTCTTCCAGCTCCCGGCGGCGCGCGCGGACCTCGAGCCGCTGCGGCTGATCGCCCAGCGCTGGCGGACCGCCTTCGACCATGTCGTGGTCCTCGGCACCGGTGGCTCGTCGCTCGGAGGACAGACGCTGTACGCTCTCGCCGACGTCGGCTTCGGGCCGAGCTCGAAAGAGCGCAGCTTGGGGACGCCGCGCGTTCATTTCGTGGACAACATCGACCCTCACACGCTCTCGGCGATGTTCGACGTCCTCGACCTGAAGGTCACCGGGTTCATCGCGATCTCGAAGTCCGGCAAGACGGCCGAGACGCTGACCCAGTTCCTGATCGTCCTGAAGATGCTGCGCGACGCGCTCGACGACTCGCGCATTGCCAAGCACTGCCTTGTCGTGACCGAGCCCGGCCCCAACCCGTTGCGCCGCCTCGCCGAGCGGAACGGGATCGCCGCGCTCGACCACGATCCGAAGGTCGGCGGGCGCTATTCTGCGCTCTCGGTGGTCGGCTTGCTGCCGGCGATGATCGCCGGTCTGGATTCGGAGGCGCTGCGGGCCGGCGCTTCGGGCGTGCTGGCCGAAATGCTCGGCGCGCGCCATGCCAGGGACTGCCGCGCCGCCGTCGGTGCGGCTCTGCATGTCGCCTACATGCGTCGCGGCGTCGGGATCTCCGTCCTGATGCCGTATGTGGACCGCCTGTCGAAGCTGGCGATGTGGTGGCGGCAGCTCTGGGCCGAAAGCCTCGGCAAGAAGGGCCTCGGCTTGACGCCGGCACCGGCGGTCGGCGCGATCGACCAGCACAGCCAGCTTCAGCTCTACCTCGATGGGCCGGGCGACAAGCTTTTCACGCTGCTGACGACGGCGACTGCGGGCCAGGGCGATCCCATCGACGGCGACCTGGCGGACGATCCCGACCTCGCCTGGATCGCCGAGCGGACGATCGGCGACCTGATGCAGGCGGAGGCCCAGGCCACGCTGCAGACGCTCGCCAAGCGCGGCCGGCCTGTGCGCCACTTGCGGATCGGCAGGCTCACGGAGACCGAGCTCGGCGGTCTGATGATGCATTTCATGCTGGAGACGATTCTCGCTGCCCGGTTGATGGAGGTCGATCCGTTCGACCAGCCGGCTGTCGAGGAGGGCAAGGTCCTGGCGCGCCAGCTCATGCTCGAATCCGCGAGCTGAGCGGCGGCGCCAGTCCGACGCGACGGGAGAGGCCATGCCGATCCGCGTGCTGCCGCCAGGGCTCGTCAACAGGATCGCCGCGGGCGAGGTCGTCGAGCGCCCGGCTTCGGCGGTCAAGGAGCTCGTCGAGAATGCCCTCGACGCTGGCGCCAAGCGCGTCGAGGTGGCGCTGCGCGACGGCGGCCGCAGCCACATCGCCGTCAGCGACGACGGCGGCGGCATGGATGCCGAGGAGCTCGCGCTCGCGGTAGAGCGGCACGCGACGTCGAAGCTCCAGGACGACGACCTGGTCGACATCCGCACCTTGGGCTTCCGCGGCGAGGCCCTGCCGTCCATCGGGGCTGTCAGCCGCCTGACCCTGACGAGCCGCAAGCGCGGTGCCGACTCGGCCTGGACGCTCACCGTCGAGGCCGGCGCGAAGAGCGGACCGGCGCCGGCCAGCGGCGGGCAGGGCACGAGGGTGGAGGTGCGCGACCTCTTCTACGCGACGCCGGCGCGGCTGAAGTTCCTGAAAGCCGCTGCCAGCGAGCAGGCGGCCGCGATCGACGCCGTCAAGCGCCTGGCGATGGCGCATCCCGACGTCGCTTTCGCCGTCGCTGCCCTCGGCGACGGCCCGCCGCGCAACCTGCTGCGGCTCGCCGCGCGGTTGCCTGACCTCGCGAGCGGCGACGGTCAGGAGGCTGCCCGGCTTGCGCGCCTCGGCGACCTGCTCGGCCAGGACTTCAGCGATAACGCGATGACTGTGCGCGCCGAGCGCAACGGCCTCCGGCTTGTCGGCTTCGCCGCCCTGCCGACGTTGAACCGCGCGACGGCCCAGCTGCAGTACCTCTGCGTCAACGGGCGCCCGGTGCGCGACCGCCTCCTTGCCGGCGCCGTCCGCGCCGCCTACCAGGAGTTCCTTGCCCGCGACCGCCATCCGATCGTCGCGCTGTTCCTCGATCTTCCTGCCGAGCAGGTGGACGTCAACGTGCACCCGGCCAAGACCGAGGTGCGCTTTCGCGACGCCGCGCTGGTGCGTGGCCTGATCGTCGGCGCTCTGCGGCATGCGCTGGCCGAGGCGGGCCACCGGGCGGCAACGACGGGCGGCGCCGCGGCGGTCGAGATGCTCCGCCAGGCGGCGGGCGGCCCTGGGCGCTGGCCAGCAGGCCCTGGACGCGACGCGCATCCGGCGCGCGGGATGGCCGAGGCGGCGCGCGCGTTCCAAGCGCCGGTCGGCACGTCCGGCGGCGGCGCGGCGGGCGTGCTCGACCTGCAAGCGGCCCCAAGCGCGCGCGCGCCGGTGACGGGCGAGCAACGTCCGCCCGCGACCGGCGACGAGCACCCGCTCGGCGCGGCCTGCGCCCAGTTGCACGGCACCTACGTGATCGCGCAGACCGCAGACGGCATCGTCATCGTCGACCAGCATGCGGCGCATGAGCGGTTGGTCATGGAACGGATGAAGACAGGGCTCGCCGGGAGCGGCGTGGCGCGCCAGATGCTGCTGATCCCGGAGGTCGTCGAGCTGGGAGAGGACCACGCGGCCCGACTTGCGGCGCGCGCGCCGGAGCTGGCGGCGCTCGGCCTCGAGCTCGAGGGATTCGGGCGGGACGCGGTCGTGGTGCGCGCCACGCCGGCGCTGCTCGGCCAGGTGGACGCGCAGGGCCTCGTGCGCGACCTCGCGGAAGAGCTTGCCGAGATCGGCGACGGCCTGGCGCTGCGGGAGAGGATCGACGGCATCTGCGCCAGCATGGCTTGCCACGGCAGCGTGCGCGCTGGTCGCGCGCTCTCGGTCCCGGAAATGAACGCGCTGCTGCGCCAGATGGAGGCGACGCCGCATTCCGGGCAGTGCAACCACGGGCGGCCGACCTATGTCGAGCTCAAGCTCGGCGACATCGAGCGGCTGTTCGGCAGGAGCTGAAGCGCTGCCGGCGCGCGCGTCAACTTTTCGCTAAGCCCTTTCGGGGCTTGCTATGCGGGATGCAGGAGGGACCACCATGCCGCT
>JAEULF010000416.1 GCA_016793965.1 Alphaproteobacteria bacterium
AGCGTGTAGCCGGCCGGCCCGAGGCCGGCCACGAGCACGCGCCTGCCGCTCGCGGGCTTGGCGACCGGCAGCTTGAGGTTGAGCGGGTTCCAGCGCGTGAGGAGCGAGTAGACCTCGAAGCCCCAGGGCAGCTCGAGCACGTCCTTGAGGATGCGCGTCTCGGCTTGCGGGATGTTGACCGGCTCCTGCTTCTGGTAGATGCAGGCCTTCATGCAGTCGTTGCAGATGCGATGGCCCGTTCCGGCCAGCATCGGGTTGTCGACGATCGCCACGGCCAAGGCGCCGATCGGCACGCCCTCGACCTTCAGGCTGTGCATCTCCGAGATCTTCTCCTCGAGCGGGCAGCCGGCGAGGGGGACGCCGTGCGCGCTCTTCTGGAAGGCGCCGGTCTTGCGGTCCTTGAGGCCCTTGGAGCAGCTGTCCTTGGCCTGGGCGTGGCACCAGATGCAGTAGTTGGCCTCGTCGAGCGCGCCCTTCAGGTCGGTGCCGTGGTCCGTCAGCGCGAAGCCCTCGCGCGCGCGCAGATGGGCGCGCGGGCCCTGGAACGCCGTCGCGCCGCAATGGTCGATCGCCTCCATCTCGATCAGGTGGGCGGGATCGACCTTGCGCGGCACCTTGAACAGCAACCCCTTGCCCCAGCGCGCGCGGCCGGCATCCGTGAGCGCTGCCCATGCCGCGTAGCGAAGCGCCGCGTCCAGCGCCGCCGCGTGCTCGCTCTCCGCGTCGAGCCAGGCGAGGACGCCGCGCGCGAAGGCCATCTCCTCGACCGCGCCGCCGAGCAGGCGTCCGAGCTCCGCCTCGAGCGCCTGCACGTCGAACCGGGCCGCGTCCTCGGCCTTGTGCGCCTTCGCTGCGCGGCGTTGCACGAACAGGCGCTTGCAGGCGTAGAGCGGCGCCAGCTCGTCCTGGGCGGATTGCAGCGCCGACAGGGGAGCGCGGATCGAGAACAGCTCGGCGATGAAATCCTCGAGCGGGCGGGCCAAAGCGATGAGGAGCTCCGACTCGGCTTTCGGCTCCAGCGATGCCGGCGCCTTCCTGGCGTCCGCCAGGCGGGCCGCGAGGCCGGGATCGGTCGCCGCCACGCGCGCCGCGAACGCGGCGTCGATCCGGGCGAGGCCCTCGGACGCGTAGAGATCCTCGAACCGAAAGCCAAGAGAGAGTGCCAGATCGGGCATGGTCCCCGTTCCCCGGAGCGGCGGCTGCCTTGGCGCGGGAGCGACGCCGCAGCGGCCGCTATTTGTTTGCGTACGAATGAATATGCCGAAGCCCACCGGCTCCCGCAAGACGAACGGGCCTCAGATCAAGCGTTTCAGTAAAGCGAGGAATTGCGCCTGCTCGGTCGCTGACAGCGGCGCGAGGGTGCGATCGCTGATCTGGAGAGCAATGGAATACAGTCTGCGCGCCAGCGCCGAGCCTGCGGCGCTCGCCCGCAAGATCATCCGGCGCCGGTCCTCCTTGTCTGGCAATCGGTCGATCAGGCCGCGCTCCTCGAGCCGCCTGATGACGCCCTGGATGGTGGCGGGATCCATGGCCGTCAGGCGGCCGAGGTGGTTCTGCGACAGGGGGCCTTCCTGCTCCAGCTTCACGAGCGCGGCGAACTGCATCGGGGTCAGCTGCGCCTCGCTGACCATCTCCTGGAAGATGCCGGTGTGGCGCTGGTGCGCGCGGCGCAGCAAATGGCCCACCTGGCCTTCGAGCGCGTACGCCGCGTGCGGCTGTCCAGTCTCGTCGGGCGGAGCCTCGGTCGCCGTCCGCTTGGCCATGAGGGTCTGCAACCTAGGTGGGAGCCCGCTGGTCCCGGCCATGGACAGGGCGCGACGGCCCCTATCGCCGGTGGCCTTTGGTCCCGACGCCGGCAAGGCTACCAGGCTTCCACGTGGGCAGGAACCCCTGTCTCCGAGCGGTTTCAAGGGATGGCGGGCGCGGAGGGCTGCCGCGCCAGGAAAAAAAGCCGGCAGCTGCCGTATTGCCGGATGGCAGGTGCGCTCACATGTCATGGCGCAATGGGGCAGGCGCAGGGCGTGCCGCGAAAGTGGGGCAGTACGGGGCATGGGGCAGGCGGCGGAACCTGCGGCGGGAACGGCATTGGCCGGCCCAGGCAGGGCACAGGCGGGAGATGGGACGGCGCATGCGGCAGCGTCCGAGACTGCGCGCGACAGCGCCTTGGAGCTTGCCATTGGACGGCAAGTCCGCGAGCTGCGCCGCCGCATGGAGCTGACCGTCGTGGAGCTCGCGCGGGTCGCCGGCCTGTCGGCTGGCATGCTCTCCAAGATCGAGAATGGCATCACGTCGCCCTCGCTTGCGACGTTGCAGGCGCTATCGCGGGCGTTGAACGTGCCGGTCACCGCCCTGTTCCGCAAGTTCGAGGAGCGGCAGGACGCTCTGGTGACGCGGGCTGGCGAGGGCGTCCTGGTCGAGCGGCGCCTGTCCCGACCGGGTACGAGCTTCCGCCAGGTCCGCGCCCCCTCCGCGGAGGGGCTGTTCCTGGAGCCCTTCATCGTCGAGATCCACGGGCTGGACGGCGACGTGCCGCCAGCGCAGCACGAAGGGCTGGAGCTTATGCACGTTCTGTCCGGAAAGTTGAGGTTTCGGCACGGCGATCGCGTATATGATCTGGCGCCGGGGGACACCCTGGTCTATGGCGCCGACCAGGCGCATGGTCCCGCAGCGATCGTCGATGCTCCGGTTCGCCTGCTGCTCGTGACGGTCGGCACCACGGCGCCATAGGCGCCCGGGTCGCAAAGCGGGAGCGCTGGCGACGGTAATGCTTTGTTCGTCGGGGCGCCTTACCCTCCCAACTCGGGCCGTGGCGCGAGACGGGCAGCGCCTGTACGGCGGCGATTGCGACCCGTCGCTTAGGGACGAGGTCGGCAGCGGCGATGCAACCGACGGGCAGCGGCAAGGTCGTCTCGTTCGAGGTCTACTCCCTGGTCAGCGGCCGCTGGGAGCTAGGAGCTCGTCACGGCGCGGACGGACAGGAAGCGGCGATCGGCGAGGCGCGCGAGCTGCACAAGGCCGCGCATGTCAAGGCCGTCAAGGTCGTCAAGGAAGTCTACAACCCGGCCGACAGCACGACGCTCGACGTCAACGTCTACTACCAGGCGAAGAAGCGTGACGAGCTCGAGCGGCCTGCCGCTGCGCCGGCGCCGCGCGCGCCGGCCAAGCCGCCGCCGACGGCGGCTCCCGAGCCGCTAACCGCGGCACCGGAAGCAGGCGTCGAGGCGGAGCGACTCCAGGCCCCGCCGCCGGAACGCAAGCGCGCGACCGCTGCTATCGCCCTGCCGCGCGACAGCGCCGCGATGAAGCGCCTCGCGGTCGTCGCCGCCAGCGCCATCGTGGCCGGTTTCGCGGTCGCAGCTTCGGTCCGTTTCGCCCTGGAGAGCGGCGGCATCTCTCCGGGTTCGTTCTTCGGCAGCTTGCCGGCCGCGGGCAGCGCGCTCTCGCTCATGTTCCTCGTGGCTGGCCTGGGCCTGACGATCATGCGTCGGGGCGCGGAGGCCGCCGCGGCGCTGGACGCGGGCCCCGGCAGCATTGGCGGCGCAGAGCGCCCGGGCGGGGTGCCTGACTGGCTCGCGAGCCCAGCGCTACGCGAGGTGCAGACCGCGGAGGTCGAGCTCCTTCATTCGTCGGCGGCGCCGCCCGTCGAGCACGATGAGAGGGAAGCGCAAGCCGCACAGTCGGCAGAGATCATCGCGGAGCTGACAGGCGACGAGCCGTCTCGCGCAGAGCGCACAGCCGCGCCGGCGGCCGATGAAGGCCGCGCGGCTCTCGCTGAGGACGACCTGACGGCGGTCGAGGCGCGCGTGGTCAAGGACGCGACCGTCGAGGTGATGAAGTTCATGAGCGCGTGCCTGACCTATGTGCTGCGCAACAGCCCGCATGCGCGCGGCGGCAGCCTCGATCCGTACAGCATCTTCGGCTGCTCGCTCTATCTTGCCGGTGCTGCCGATGGGTATTGCCGGCGCCGCCGTTTCGACCAGCGCCTCGTCCTGCCTGTGACAGAGACCTGCAGCGGCGTCTTCCAGAGCAGCCCGGAGCGCGCCCGCCGCTTCGCGCAGCGCTACGAGGAGCATCTGCTCGACGAGAAGAACCAGGAGATGTTCCGAAGCGGCGCGCAGGCGATGGGGCATTGGGCCCAGGGCGAGACCGATGGCGTCGGGCGCTATCTCGTTTGGGCGCTCGACGCCTGGAGCCAGAAGCGGTCGGCGCCGCGCCTGCCCGTGGCCGTGATGCTCACCGGCATCGTCGGCTCCGGCAAGGCGGCCCGCGAGAGCGGCGACGCCGAAGGCCAGAGGCTGGTCGCTGCGCACAATGCGATCGTCCGCGAGTCCCTGCGCTTCCACGGCGGGCGCGAGGTCAAGCAGACAGGCGATGGCATCATGGCGAGCTTCTCCGATCCGGCGAAAGCGCCACACAGCGCCGTCGCCATCTTGCGCGGCGTGGCCATGCACAACCAGATGAACCCGGGGCGCGAGATGCACCTGAGGATCGGGATCAACTCCGGCGCCCCGATCGAGGATGGCGGGGAAGCCCTCGGCGCGACGGTGCAGATCGCGACCCAGCTCTGCCAGCTCGCGCGCGCCGACGAGATCCTCGTGTCCGATCCCCAGCGCCTGGTGTCCGATGCCAAGGGCGTCGGCTTCGTCGATCGCGGGCACCAGGAGATGAAGGGGTTCAAGGACGCCCTGCAGATCTTCGCCGTGCCATGGAGCGATGCGGACTTGCGCCGCGGCTCCGGCGCTCCGTCCCACTGAGGTTGCCGATGCTATCGCTCCGCCGCGCCGACCCGCGCCGCCGCTCCTCCGTCACGGTCGCGCTGCTTCTCGGCGCCTTCGTGTCCGGGTGCGGCGGGCCATCGGTCGAGCTGATGCCGCCGCTGCGCAACGGCGATGTCGCGCCGGCCCAGCGCCCGCCGGCGCCGCCGGTCCCGGCGCCCGTGGCGCAACCGGCGCAGCAGCAGGTCGCAGCGCTGCCGCCCGCCGCGGTCCGTCGGCCGCCGCGCGTGCCGGCCTCGCCGCGCCTGACCGGGTTTCCTGCTCCGGGCGGCCACGCTTTGCCGACCGGGACGCCTGTCGACCGCATCATGGTGTTCAAGAGCGAGAGGCGCCTCTACCTGATGCAAGGGTTCAGGCCGATCAAGGGCTACGACGTCGCGCTCGGCTTCGCCCCGATCGGTCACAAGGAGCGGCAAGGCGACGGGCGCACGCCGGAGGGGCTCTACACGATCGACGCGAAGAACCCGGCGAGCCAGTTCCACCTTTCCCTCCGCGTCTCCTATCCCGGCGGCACCGACGTCGCGCGTGCGCGCAGGTTCCGCGAGTCCCCCGGCGGCGACATCATGATCCATGGCCTGCCGAACACGGACGAGCGCAACGTGGCGCGGCACCATCCGTTCTGGGACTGGACCTGGGGATGCATCGCGGTGACCAACGAGGAGATCAGGGAGATCTGGGACGTCGTGCAGGTCGGCACGACGATCGAGATCCTGCCGTGACGCCTGCGGCTAAGGCGCTGGCGGCAGCGCTGGTGCTCCTGGCCGCGGCAATGGCGCCGCGCGACGCGCCGGCGGACGAGGGCGAGGCTGCGGTCCGCGAGCTCCTCGCGCGAGTGAACGCCGAGCGGCACCGTGCTGGGGTGCCATCGCTGCGATGGGACGACCGCCTGGCGGTGGCGGCCGAGGCGAGCGCCCGCGCGATCGCGTCGGACAATGCGCGCGCCGCGGCGCTTGACGATCTGGGCTCGCGGCTGGGGCGCGTGGGGTACGTATTCCTCGGCGTCGCGGAGATCAGCGTGTCCGGGACCGCTGCGGCGCGAGAGACGGCAGGCTTCATCCTGGCCGATCGCGACAGGCGCCAGGCGCTCCTCGACCGCCGTCACGAGGACATCGGCATCGGCTTCGCGCGCCGGCCCGCTTCGCTCCAGCTCAGGCTGCTGCATGAGGACCATTGGTCCATCCTGCTCGCGCGCAAGGCGCCAGAGCTGCCCGCGCTCTCCGAGACGCGCGCCGCGATGCTGCGCGCGGTCAACGCTCACCGCGCCAGGCACAAGCTCTCGACGCTGCGCCTCGACGCGCGCCTGAACGAGGCGGCGCAAGCGCATTCGGCCGACATGGCGGCGCGCCGCCGCATGGCGCATCAGGGCTCGGACGGCGGTCAGGTGGACGCGCGCATCGAGCGGACGGGGTACGCTTACGGCCTCGCGGCGGAGAACGTGGCCCAGAACAGCTACCTGGCGGAGGACACGGTGGCCGACTGGGTCAGCAGCCCAGGCCACAACGAGAACATGCTGCGCCCGGAGATCGAGGACATCGGCGTCGGGGTGTTCGAGCGCTTCGATACCGACGCTACGGTGCAAAGGTACTGGACGCTGGTCCTCGCGCGACCGTTGCGGATCGTCCCGGCCCGACCGAGTCTGCGCACGCAATAGTGGCAGTGTTCTTGCGCTGCTTTTTCACTCCGGGCGAATCGAGCGGCACGAGCCGTCCCATCCCCTGGCCGACCTCTTGACAATCACACATTTACATTGTGTGTGCGGTTCGATGACAGGCGGTGTTCACCGCCGCTCGAATGATCTCAACAGGTAGTTCAGGGGGCGCGCCATGCCCGTTGATGTCGCCTTCGGCCCGCAGCAAGCCAATTTCGGCCCGGCTGCGCTCAATCCGATCAATCCGACGAGTTTCGGCAGCACGCTGTCGTTCGCGTCCTTCGCGCAATCGACCTTCGCGACCAAGCCGTCCGATGCGTCCTTCGGCTCGGCCGGGACTGGTCCGCGTCCGCTCGGCACTGCGGCCAGCCAGTCCGGCCCGCTCGACCGGGCGGAGAAGAAGGACGACAAGCGCGAGAAGAAGCCGATCGACGAGGAGCTCGACCTTTCGAAGCTCTACGTGCCGCCGCTCAGCTTGACGCGCTCGCTCGATCGGCTCAACGCTCAGTTGCAGTTCCAGGACCTTCCGCTGGAGCGCTTGCGCGACGAGTTCGGCGCCCTGGTCCGCACGGTGACCCAAGGTCAGCCGACGCGCGCCAACGTGGTCGACACCTTCGCCTGACGGCGCCCGGCGCCCCCAGATGCACGAGGCCGGCGCGCAAGCGCCGGCCTCGTTGCATTCCGGGCCTGGGGTCGGCTCGCCCGCTGGGGTCGGCTCGCCCGCTGGGGTCGGCTCGCCCGCTGGGGTCGGCTCGCCCGCTCACGCGTTGCCGCGCAGGATCGCCTCGCCTGCGATGAAGCCATAGGTGAGGGTCGGCCCGATCGTGGTGCCCGGGCCGACCGCCTTGGTGCCGATCGGGTTCGCCATGGCGACGCCGGCGCACCACAATCCGGCGACGATGCTGCCGTCGGCGCGCAAGACCTGCATGCGCGCGTTCGTGCGAGGCCCGCCCTTGGTGCCGAGGATCGCGCGATGGAAGGGCGTGGCGTAGTAGGGCGGCATCTCGATCGTGCCGAGCGCGCCGTTCACCTCCGGCCGCGCCGGATCGCTCGAGTAGAAGCGCTCCCAGACGCTCTCGCCGCGCCGGAAGTCCTCGTCGCGCCCCTGACGCACGAAGCCGTTGAAGCGGTCGACCGTGGCGCGCAGAGCCGCCGCGTCGAGGCCGATCGAAGCGGCGAGCGCCTCGATGCTGTCGGCCCGGTGCAACCAGTCGGGAGCTCGTCGCGCGAACAACATGGCGACCGGCCTGGATGATGCGTAGCGCGAGTCGAAGATCTTCCAGCAGGGCGGGTTGAGCGGCGCTCCCGTCGCCGGGTCGCGCGCGTCGACAGCGATCCCGAGATTGGGATCGCCTTCGCTGACGAAGCGCTTGGCGTGCCTGTTGACCAGGATGCAGTGCGGCGGATGGACGTCGCTCATCGGCCGGGCATGCGGCTGGCCTTCGTAGACGGTGGCGGTGACGGGATAGACGTTCGCCTGGTCCATCCGCTCCAGCGCCGCACCGACCTCTTCTGCCATGCGCTGGCCGTCGCCGGCATTGGTGCGCGGCGTCGCCAGGCTCTCGACCGGGCCGGGGAAGTGGCGGTCGAGCATCGCCTGGTCCCACTCGAAGCCGCCGGTCGCGAGCACCACGCCCTTGCGCGCGCCGATGCGGCGCGGCGCGCCGTCGATCTCCGCCTCGACGCCGATGACGCGGCCCTCGCCAGGGCGGTCGCCGTCGGTCAGCAGGCGGCGCACCGGCGCCCCCGTGCGCAAGGCGCAGCCTTGGTCGAGGCAGCCCTTGAGCAGCCCGACGATCAGGGCGGCACCCATGCCGACCTGGCGCGTGACGAGGCGCCAGACGATCGCGGGCCCCAGCCTGGCCAGCGTGCGCATGGGCTTGGTCATCAGCGCGCCGAGGTAGCCCTCGCGGTAGGTGAGGAACTGCGGGATCGTCGAGCTTCGGATGCGGCCCGCCCAGCGGCCGACCAGCCACTTGCTCAGCATCTTCGTCGACAGCATGCGGCCGTTGAACCGGCTGCCCGGCGCCTCGCAGTAGAGGTCCGGCTGATGCACGAGCTCGAAGCGGAGCGGCGAGCGCTCTTCCACGAAGCGGAGCATGCGCGGCGCCGTCTCGACCAGCGCTCGCCAGAGCGCGTCCTCCTTCTCCTGCCAGCCCGGCGGCGACACCGCGCGGATGTAGGTCAACGCTTCTTCGGGGCTGTCCTGCATCCCGGCCGCCAGCATGTGATGGTTGGCGGGGATCCAGGTGCCGGCGCCCGACATCGCCGACGTGCCGCCGATCAGCTTCGACTTCTCGAGGATGAGGACGCGAGCGCCGCCGGCTGACGCCGCGAGCGCTGCGGACAGGGCGGCGGAGCCGGAGCCGACGACGATGACGTCGGTCTCCTCGTCAAACTGCTGGGACGTCACGCGTCGCTCCGCTTGTCTGTTGCTCCAGCGCGTGCCGGGCAGCCTCTAGGGCTTCCAGCGTATCGATGTCCTTCAGGATTCCGGGGTCGCCGGTCTCGACCTCGCACGTCGATTCCGCTTCGGACAAAAGCAATCCGCGGGCACCGGCGTCGCCCTCGACCTGCGCCATCGCGGCGAAGTAGCGGCGCGCCCAGAGGATCGGATTGCCGCGCTGTCCAGCCGACGTGGGAACGCAGATCGCGCGCCCTTCGCCTGGATTGAACGCAGCCGCGAGCTTGTCGACCGTCTCCGCCCGGACGTAAGGCATGTCTCCGAGCATGACGATCGCCGCGTCGACGCCCTCCGGCAGCGCGGCGAGGCCGGCGCGCAGCGAGGCGCTCATGCCGGACGCGGCGTCGGGGCAGGGCACATGCACGACGGCGAGGTCGGCCAGGACGGCGCGCACGCGCTCGGCCTCCGGCAACCCGGCCGGTCCCGTGACGACGACGACTGGTCGGGCTTGGCTCGCCAGCGCCGTCTCGACGGCGCGGCGGACGAGCGGAGCGCCGCCGAGCTCCTCGACGAGCTTGTTGCGCCCCATGCGCTTGGCGCTGCCCGCGGCCAGCACGATGGCGGCGATCGACGCCGCGCGCGGCGTGCCGCTCGGCCCGGCCACGGCCGTCGCGTCGGCGCGCGGCAGCGGGCGGGTCGGGATCTCCTTGAGCAGGCCGCCGACCCCCATCCCCATGACGTCGGCCCGCTCCACGGGCAGGTCGCAAAGCAGGCGCCAGAGAATCCAGTCGAAGCCGTTCAGCTTGGGCGATCGGGCGCAGCCCGGCAGGCCGAGCACCGGCTTCCCGGAGATGCGGCCTAGCAGCAAGAGGTTGCCCGGGTCGACCGGCATGCCGCAATGGACGATCGTTCCGCCGGCCTGCTCGATCGCGGCGGGTATGACGTCGCGCCGGTCGATGATGGCCGAGGCGCCGACGACCATGAGGATGTCCGCCGGTCCAACGGCCATGGCTGTCAACGCCGCTGCCAAGGCATTCGGTTCGTGCGGGCACTCGCGCTCGTCCGCCAGAGTGCTGGCAAGAGCTGTGAGCCGGGCGCGCATCACGGACGACGTGCTGCCGATCAGGCTCCGCTTGAAGCCGGGGGTGATGGTGTGCACCAGGCCGCACGGGCGGCCCCGCAATGGTGCAAGGCGCAACAACGGGCGGCTCGCCGCGAGCTGGCGACACTGCGAAACGACGGATGCAGTTACAGCGTAGGGGATGATCTTGAGCGTGGCGACCATGTCCCGCGCCGCCACCAGGTCGAAAGGCTGCAGCGTGGCAAGCGTTATCGACTCGTCCACGGCGTTGAACGCGTTCACGCCCTGGCGGTCGATCTGCACCACGCCCGGGGCCGCAGCGAACAGGTTGGCCCTGCCCGTGAAGGCCGCGCTCACCGTCAGGCCAGGACCGGCGATGGCGGCAGCAAGGCCAGCGGCAGCAGCGTCCTCGGACACGTCGTCGGGTTCGAGGCGGGCGACGACGACCTCGCCGACGTTGGCTGCCGTGAGAGCGGCGACGTCCGACGCCGAGAGGACTCGCCCCTTCTTGAAGACAGCGCTGCCGACCCTGCGTCCATGCGCCAGCACGGCGCCTTCTGCCTCGGCGACAGGGACCGGGCCGAAGCGCATGGCGTTTCCTCAGGCCGCGACGGCCGGCGCGCGCGCGCCGGCATGCCGCACCTGCGTGATCTCGGCGAGGATCGATACGGCGATCTCGGCCGGGCTCTTGGCGCCGATCGCGAGGCCGACGGGCGCATGCAGGCGGCGCAGCGCGTCAGGCGCCATGCCGTCGGCCGTCAGCCGCTCGATCCGCTGGGCATGCGTGCGCTTGCTTCCCAGCGAGCCGACGTAGAAGGCAGGGGAGGGCAGCGCCACCTTGAGCGCGGGATCGTCGAGCTTCGGGTCGTGCGTCAACGTCACGACAGCGGTGCGCGCGTCGGGCTTCAGCTCGGCCATGGCCTCGTCGGGCCAGCGCGGGTCGAGGGTCACGCCGGGGAAGCGCAACGCGGTCGCGAAAGCGCCGCGCGGGTCGATCACGGTGACGGCATAGCCGGCGAGCGCCGCCATCGGCGCAAGGGGCTGCGAGATGTGGACGGCGCCGACGATGATGAGCCGCAGCGCCGGGCTGTGCACCTGCGCGAACAGGCGCCGGTTGCCGGCCAGCGTGGGGTCGAGCAGCCCCGAGCGGTCGGCTGCGATCGCGGCTGCCGCGGCGCTGCGCAGGGACGGTGACAGGGCAAGATCGCCCTCCGGTGCCGCATCGCCGATGAGCAGGGCCTGGGCGCCGCTCTCCAGGTCGGTGACGAGAGCCGTCGGCCGCTTCGCCTCCTTGGCCGCCAAGAGCCGCTCGAGGATCGCGCCGCGCATCTCAGCTCACCGGCTCGACATAGACGTCGACAGTGCCGCCGCAGGCGAGCCCGACCTCCCAGGCGCGCTCGTTCGTCACGCCGAAGGAGAGCAGCTTGCCCTTGCCGGAGCGCATCGCGGCTTGCGCCTCGCCGATCACCGCGCCTTCGATGCAGCCCCCTGACACCGATCCGACGAAGTTGCCGTCGGCATCGACCGC
>JAEULF010000417.1 GCA_016793965.1 Alphaproteobacteria bacterium
GCGCGGCGACCTGATCGCCTTCACGCGCATCTCCGGCGGACAGTTCTTCATCGGCGTCATGCGGCCGGACGGCAGCCAGGAGCGCATGCTCGCCTCGGGCTTCCTGGTCGAGTCGCCGACCTGGGCGCCGAACGGCCGCTATCTCATGTTCTTCCGCCAGGAACCGACCGACAACGAGGGCCGCGGCGGCAACACCCGCGTCTTCACCATCGACCTCACGGGCAAGAACGAGCGCGAGCTGGTCACCCCGGTCAACGCCTCGGACCCCGCTTGGTCCCCCTTGATTCCCTAGGGGCGGGACCGGTATATAGCCGCGCTGAGTTGTCGTACCCGCCTGAACACTGCGCGCCGTTGCTCACAATCGCGGCGAGTCGGAAGGGTCACGAGACGTCGATCGGGGCAGGTTCGAACCTCTCCATGCAACTTCCTCCGCGAGGGCTTCCCATGAATATCAAGGCCTTGAGCATCCTCGCCGCCGTGGCACTCCTGGCGGCCTGCAGCAGCGACCCGGCGACGAGCACGAACACGACGAGCGGCGGGAACAATCCGCAGACCGCCACGACGACCCCCGGCACGACGGCCGGTGGCGGCGGGGGCGCCGGCACCCGCGCCGTGCGTCCGGGCTCGCAAGAGGACCTGGTCGTCAATGTCGGCGACCGCGTGTTTTTCGACTACGACAAGTTCGACCTGAAGCCCGAGGCGCGCGCGGTCCTGGATCGCCAGGCGGCCTGGATGCGCCAGTTCGGCAGCGTCAACCTGACCGTCGAGGGACATTGCGACGAGCGTGGCACGCGCGAGTACAACCTGGCCCTCGGCGAGCGTCGCGCGAACGCCGCGAAGGACTATCTCGTGGCCAAGGGCGTGCCGGCCGCGCGCCTGAAGATCATCTCCTACGGCAAGGAGCGTCCGGCGGTCCTCGGCTCGAACGAGGCGGCTTGGGCGCAAAACCGCCGGTCCGTGTCGGTCGTGAACTGAGGCTTTAGCGCAACAGTTCGCGGCTTTCTTCAAGTCGCCCCGCTGCGAGGCCGCCCACGGGTGGGCCCCGCGCGGGGCGACGCTTTATTGTAGCTCCGGAAATCGAGCCACCCCCTTCAGTCCAAAACCAACCGAAACGAGGGCTTTCCCCATGAAGATCAAGGTGTTGAGCGTCATTGCCGCGGCGCTCCTGCTGACGGCGTGCGAGACCAGCGGCACGGGCGCCGGCGGCGCCGGCGGTGCGGGCGGTGCCGGTGGCGCTGCTGCGACTGGGCCGCGCCTCGGCGGCACCGGCGCCAATGTCCCGGTCGGCCCGACCCAGGAGTACCTGGTGGCGCAGATCGGCGACCGCATCTTCTTCGACTACGACAAGTACGACCTGCGCACGGACGGCCGTCCGATCCTCGACAAGCAGGTCGCGTGGATGAAGCAGTTCCCGCAGATGCGCATCACGCTCGAGGGGCACTGCGACGAGCGCGGCACCCGCGAGTACAACATCGCGCTGGGCGAGCGCCGCGCGAACGCCGTCCGCCAGTACCTGATGGCCAACGGCATCGCCGCGAACCGCATCAAGGTCGTCTCCTACGGCAAGGAGCGTCCGGCGCAGCAGGGCTCGAACGAGACCGCTTGGGCCGCGAACCGCCGGTCGGTGACGGTCGTCAACTGATCTGAGAGCTCGCCGGCCCGGCTTGCGGGCCGTCGGTCGAAAGCCCGCGCTGGTCTCCAGCGCGGGCTTTCATCTTTTGGCGCGCCGGGTAATCTAGCGAGCCGTTCTGACGTCCTGGCGGAGCGGCTCCCGACTCGCGGCAAGCAGGGGCGCAGCAGGCGCGCTCCGAGGCCGCGCGACCCTGCGGGGCGCCCGCGGGACGCCGTCAGCGCCAGGGCGCACTCGCGATGGATTGCCAGATGCCGACAAGCCGCATGTTCCGCCGCCCCTCCGCCGGCCGCCCCTCCGCCTGCAGCCTCGCCGCAGTCGCGCTCGCGCTCGCGCTCGGCGCCGCGAGCCCGAGTCCCGCCGGCGCGGCCGAGGCCGACCAGCGCACGACAGCCCGGGGCCTGCAGGACGATGCCCTGGCGCTCGTGCGCTCGCTCGCTGCCATGCGCACCGATGTCGCGGTGCTGGCGGGCGCGCCGGGGCCGCAGCTCGCGCAATCGGCGCCGCCCTCGCCGGAAGCGCAGTCGGTCGCCAACCTGACCGTGCGGATGTCGCAGCTGGAGAACGAGCTGCGCCGACTGACCGGGCAGATCGAGGAGGTCGTCTACGGCATCAACCGCTCGAATCGCGAGCTCGAGCGCCTGAGCAAGGAAATGGAAGGCCGCTTCAATTCGATCGACGCGCGCCTGCGCCGCGTCGAGCAGCTTGCTGCGGCGCCGCCCGCCGCAGCGCCGGCCGCCGCGGCACCGGCGCCGGGCGGCGCGCCCGCGCAGCCTGCGAACGGCACTGCGCCGGGGGCCGCTCCCGGCGGCGCGCCGCAGACATTGCAGCCGCCGCGCCAGCAGGCCGCGATCGATCCGGACAGCGCGCTGCCGAAGGGCGGCCCGAAGGAGCGCTACGATTTCGCGTTCTCGCTGCTGCGCCAAGCCGATTACGCCAATGCCGAGCGCGCGCTGACGGCCTTCCTGCAGCTCTACCCGAGCCATGAGCTGTCGGGCAACGCGAAGTACTGGCTCGGCGAGACCTTCTTCGTCCGCCAGGACTTCAACCAGGCGGCGGCGATCTTCGCCGAGGGCTTCCAGCAGTACCCGACGAGCCAGAAGGCGCCGGAGATGCTGCTCAAGCTCGGCAACTCGCTCAACAACATGAATGAGCGCGAGCAGGCGTGTCGCACGTACGCGCTCTTGGACCGGCAATTCCCGAACATGCCGGGGAACATCCGGCTGCTGCTCGACCGCAACCGGCAGCAGGCGCGCTGCCCCGGATAGGGCGCGTCGGCGGGCCCCGCCAGGCTCGCCGCCTGCCATGCCGGTCCGGGTGCCCGACTCCGCGGCGGAGCCGCTCGACAGCGCGGCCTTCGCAGCGACCCTCGACCCGCTCGGCCCTTTCGAACCGAGCCCGCATCTCGCGATCGGCGTTTCCGGCGGGGCCGACAGCCTCACATTGGCGTTGCTGGCTGCCGAATGGGCGGCGGCGCGCGGCGGTGCGGCGACGGGGCTGGTGGTCGATCACGCCATGCGCCCGGAATCCAGGGCCGAGGCGGCCGGCGTCGCCGCCCAGCTGGCCGCCGCCGGGATCGCGGCGGCGGTGCTGCCCTGGACGCGCCCGCCAGGCGCGGCGCACCCGTCGCTCGCGGCGGCGCGCGCCGCGCGCGCGGCGCTGCTGGAGGCATGGTGCGCCGCGCACGGCGTCCTGCACCTGCTGCTCGCCCATCACCGCGACGACCAGGCTGAGACGGTGCTGCTGCGCCTGGCCGCCGGCAGCGGCCCGGACGGGCTGGCCGGCATGCCGGCGATCGACGAGCGGACGCACGTGCGCGTGCTGCGCCCGCTTCTCTCCGTGCCCAAGGCGCGGCTGCAGGCGACGCTGCGCGCCAGGGACGTCGCCTGGGTCGAGGATCCGACGAACGCCAACCCAGCCTATGCCCGACCCCGCCTGCGCGCGGCCCAGGCGGCGCTGGCGCGCGAGGGGCTGACCGCGGCGCGGCTCGCGCGCAGCGCCGGCAAGCAGGCGCGGCTGCGGGCGGCCGCCGAGCGCGCGACAGCCGGACTGCTCGCGGCTGCCGCCCGGGTCGAGGCAGCCGCCGCGGGGAGCGCGGGCGAGCGGTTGCGCGTGGCGCTGCGGCCGGAGCCGCTGCGCGCCGCCGATCCGGAGATCCGCCGGCGAGCCCTGGCATTGGTCCTGGCGGCGGTCGGCGGCGACGAGCGTCCGGCAGGCGAGGAGGGCCTCGCCCGGCTGGCGGCGGCGCTGGCAGCCGGCCTGCCCAGGCCCATGACCCTCGGGCATTGCCGGATCGCGCGCCGCGACGGGGTGATCCGGGTCGTGCGCGAGGGTCGCGCGGGAATGTCCCCGCCGCAGCTCCGCCCGCTCTGTCCTGCGCCTTTCCGGCCGGCCGGCTGAGCCTGGCGCCGGCCGGCGCCGCCCAACATTGCCGGCCGGGAACGCCGGCCTGCTCCGCGCCCCCTTCGGCCGGCCGACGCGGGCAGTTGCTTGCCGGGCGGCAGGCGCGACATTATGTGAGTTCGGTCCGATCGCCCGGTGCCGCTCTTGCGGCGCCGGCAGGCGCGTCGGCGGAAAGGGCCTCGGTCGTGAATATCAGCAAGAACCTGGTGCTTTGGATCATCATCGCGCTGCTCCTGGTGGCGCTGTTCAACCTGTTCCAGAACTCCACGAGCGCGCCGCAGACGGGCAAGCTCTCCTACTCCGACTTCCTGACCGAGGTCGAGCGCAACCGCGTCGTCGATGTCGTGCTGCGCGGCCGCACGGTCACCGGGCGCATGTCCGACGGCAGGGCCTTCTCCGTCTACACGCCTGACGATCCCGAGATGGTCGAGCGCTTGCGCAAGTCCGGCGTGAAGATCGCTGCGGCGCCGGAGGAGGAGGCGATGTCCTCGCTCTTCAGCCTGCTGATCTCCTCCTTCCCCGTGCTGCTGCTGATCGGCGTTTGGATCTTCTTCATGCGCCAGATGCAGTCGGGCGGCGGCAAGGCGATGGGCTTCGGCAAGTCCCGCGCGCGGCTGCTGACCGAGAAGACAGGTCGCGTCACCTTCGAGGACGTCGCCGGCATCGACGAGGCCAAGGTGGAGCTCGAGGAGATCGTCGAGTTCCTCAAGGACCCGCAGAAGTTCCAGCGCTTGGGCGGCAAGATCCCGAAGGGCTGCTTGCTCGTCGGCCCGCCGGGCACCGGCAAGACGCTCCTGGCCCGTGCCATCGCCGGCGAGGCGAACGTGCCGTTCTTCACCATCTCCGGCTCGGACTTCGTCGAGATGTTCGTCGGCGTCGGCGCCAGCCGCGTGCGCGACATGTTCGAGCAGGGCAAGAAGAACGCGCCCTGCATCATCTTCATCGACGAAATCGATGCGGTCGGCCGTCATCGCGGCGCCGGCCTCGGCGGCGGCAATGACGAGCGCGAGCAGACGCTGAACCAGCTGCTGGTCGAGATGGACGGCTTCGAGGCCAATGAGGGCGTCATCCTCATCGCCGCGACCAACCGGCCGGACGTGCTCGACCCGGCGCTGCTGCGCCCG
>JAEULF010000443.1 GCA_016793965.1 Alphaproteobacteria bacterium
AGAGCAAGCTCCGCAAGAAGTAAGGCGTCGCAGGGCCCCGAACCCCGGCAGCGGGACCGCGCCCACGAGAACAGGGAGACAGAAGCATGGCCAAGAAGCAGAAGAAGGCGGCGAAGCCCGCCAAGAAGGCTTCCAAGAAAGCCGCCGCGAAATCCGTCCGGAAGATCGCGGCGAAGAAGGTCGCGCGCAAGACGACGAAGCTGACGGCGCGCAGGCCGGCGGCGAAGGCCGCCCCCAAGGCAGCCAAGCGCGCTGCACGCAACGGGATCGGCACGCCGCGGCCGAGCGCGCGGCCCTACGGCCAGGCCGGCAAGGCGCTCGACGGCGTGCGCATCCTGGACTTCACGCATGTCCAGTCCGGACCGACCTGCACCCAGCTCCTCGCCTTCATGGGCGCCGACGTGATCAAGGTGGAGCGGCCCGGCGTCGGCGACATCACGCGCGGCCAGCTGCGCGACGTCAAGGGCGCGGACAGCCTCTACTTCACCATGCTGAACGGCAACAAGCGCTCGATCACGATCGACTCCAAGAATCCCAAGGGCAAGGAGATCCTGGAGCGCCTGGTGAAGCATTGCGACGTGCTGGTGGAGAACTTCGCGCCCGGCGCCCTCGACCGCATGGGGCTGACCTGGGAGCACATCCACAAGCTCAACCCGCGCATGATCGTCGCCTCTGTCAAGGGCTTCGGCCCCGGTCCCTACGAGGACTGCAAGGTCTACGAGAACGTCGCGCAGTGCGCCGGCGGCTCCGCCTCGACGACGGGCTTCCGCGACGGGCCGCCGCTGGTCACGGGCGCGCAGATCGGCGACTCCGGCACGGGGCTGCATCTCGCCTTCGGCATCGTCAGCGCGCTCTATCAACGCGTCCGCACGGGCCGCGGCCAGCGCGTCCTCGCCGCCATGCAGGACGGCGTGCTCAACCTCGCCCGCGTCAAGCTGCGCGACCAGCAGCGGCTGAAGCACGGTCCCCTGACGGAGTACAGCCAGTACGGCGAGGGCGTGCCCTTCGGCGATTCGGTCCCGCGCGCCGGCAACGATTCGGGCGGCGGCCAGCCGGGCTGGATCCTCAAGTGCAAGGGCTGGGAGACGGATCCCAATGCCTATGTCTACTTCATCACCCAGGCGCCGGTCTGGGAGGCGATCTGCGACCTGATCGGCAAGCCGGAATGGAAGACGCATCCGGACTACGCGAAACCTCCGGCGCGCTTGCCCAGGCTGAAGCACATCTTCGCGACGATCGAGCAGTGGACCATGACCAAGACGAAATTCGAGGTCATGGAGACCTGCAACAAGCACGACATACCGGTCGGCCCGATCCTGTCCATGAAGGAGATCGCGGAGGAGAAGTCGCTGCGCGACACCGGCACCGTCGTCGAGGTCGATCATCCGGCGCGCGGCAAGTACCTGACCGTCGGCAATCCGGTGAAGATGTCGGACTCGATCACGGAGGTGACGCGCTCGCCCTTGCTCGGCGAGCACACCGAGGAGATCCTGGCCAAGGAGCTCGGCTACTCGAAAGCCGAGATCGAGGCGATCAAGCAATCCGGGGCCATCACGCCGGAGGAGAAGGGCCGCGCCGAGGCGGCGTGAGCCGCCCTTGAGGCAACCACTACCGGGGCGCTCGCGCGATCGGGCGCGGCGCCCATCCCGGCCGTGCAACGCGGCGGGCATAGACCGAGGCCGGTCGCTCTCGCGCCCGGCCCCTGCGAGGCGGAGGGAAAGCGCATGCGGATCGTGGTGCACGGCCAGCAGGCCTTCGGCAAGGCGGTGCTGGAAGCGCTGTTGAAGCGCGGCGAGAACGTGATCGCCGTCTATGCGGCACCCGAGAAGCCGGGCCAGAAGGCGGATCCGCTGAAGGAAGCGGCCCTAGCGGCCAAGCTGCCTGTCTACCAGCCGGCCTCCTACAAGAAGCCGGAGGTCTGGGAGGAGTTCCGGGCGCTGAAGCCGGACCT
>JAEULF010000444.1 GCA_016793965.1 Alphaproteobacteria bacterium
GGTCCTTCCAGGCCTGGTCGAGGATCTGCAGCAGCAGGCTCTTCTCGGCGAGCCGCATGATCTCCGGTCCGTAGTTCGCCGCTTTCTCCGCCATCTTGCGGTCGACCGCATCGACGATGCGGCTCTTCACTTCCTGGTCGGCGATTCCCTCCTCGCGCGCCCAGTCGCGCACCGGGAAGTCGATGCCGAACAGGCGCTTGGTCTCGCGCTCCAGGGTGTCGAGGTCCCACTGCTCGGCATAGGCCTGCTCGGGCATGCACTTGGCGACGAGGTCCTCGATCACCTGGGCGCGCATGTGCTGCACGTCCTCCTGGACCGTGGTTGTGCGCATGTACTCCTTGCGCTGGCCGTAGATGACCTTGCGCTGGTCGTTCATCACGTCGTCGTAGCGCAGCAGCTGCTTCCTGATCTCGAAGTTGCGCGCCTCGACCTTCTGCTGCGCCTTCTCCAGCGCCTTGTTGATCCAGGTGTGGACGATCGCCTCGCCCTCCTTGAGCCCGAGGCGCTGCAGCAGCCCGTCCATGCGCTCGGACCCGAAGATCCGCATCAGGTCGTCCTCGAGCGACAGGAAGAACTTCGAGCCGCCGGGGTCGCCCTGGCGGCCGGAGCGGCCGCGCAGCTGGTTGTCGATGCGGCGGCTCTCGTGCCGCTCGGTGCCGATGACGTAGAGGCCGCCCGCCTTGCGGACCTCCTCGCGCGCGACCTCGATCTCCTCGGCGATCAGCTGCGCCCGCCGCGTGCGCTCCGGGCCCTCGGGCATGTTCGGCAGCTCGAGCTTGACGCGCATGGCCAGGTTGCCGCCGAGCTGGATGTCGGTGCCGCGGCCGGCCATGTTGGTGGCGATGGTGATCGCGCCGGGCGCGCCGGCCTGCGAGATGATCAGCGCCTCCTGCTCGTGGTAGCGAGCGTTGAGCACCTGGTGCGGCACGCGCTTCTTCTTCAGCAGCTCGGAGAGGTGCTCGGACTTCTCGATCGAGACCGTGCCGACCAGCACCGGCTGGCGCCGCGCGCGGCACTCCTCGATGAGCATGATGATCGCTTCCCACTTCTCGCGCGCCGTGCGGTAGACCTCGTCGTCCTGGTCCTTGCGCTGCACCTGCACGTTAGTCGGGATCTCGGCGACGTCGAGCTTGTAGATCTCCATGAACTCGTTGGCCTCGGTCATGGCCGTGCCGGTCATGCCCGCCAGCTTCGGGTAGAGGCGGAAGAAGTTCTGGAAGGTGATCGAGGCGAGGGTCTGGTTCTCCTGCTGGACGTCGACATGCTCCTTGGCCTCGAGCGCCTGGTGCAGGCCGTCTGAGTAGCGCCGTCCCTCCATCATGCGGCCGGTGAACTCGTCGATGATGATGACCTTGCCGTCCTTCACGATGTAGTCGGTGTCGCGCTTGAAGAGCTGATGGGCGCGCAGCGCTTGGCTCGAATGGTGCACGAGCGTCACGTTGTGCGGGTCGTAGAGGTCGCCCTCCGTCAGGAGGCCGGCCTCGCGCAGCATCTCCTCGATCCTGACGGTGCCTTCCTCGGTGAAGGTGACCGTCCGCTGCTTCTCGTCCTTCTCGAAATGCTTCGGCTCGACGGTGCGCACGAGCGCGTCGATGCGCTTGTACATCTCCGAGCTGTCCTCGGCCGGGCCTGAGATGATGAGCGGGGTGCGCGCCTCGTCGATCAGGATCGAGTCCACCTCGTCCACGATGGCGAAGTTGAAGTCGCGCTGGGCCATGTCCTCCAGGCGGAACTTCATGTTGTCGCGCAGGTAGTCGAAGCCGAACTCGTTGTTCGTGCCGTAGGTGATGTCGCAGCCATAGGCTGCGCGGCGCTCGTCGTCGGTCAGGCCGTGCACGATGACGCCGACCGAGAGGCCGAGGAAGCCGTAGATGGCACCCATCCACTCGGCGTCGCGTCGCGCCAGGTAGTCGTTGACGGTGACGACGTGCACGCCCTTGCCCGTGAGCGCGTTGAGGTAGACCGGCATGGTTGCGACCAGGGTCTTGCCCTCGCCGGTCTTCATCTCGGAGATCTTGCCCTGGTGCAGGATCATCGCGCCCATGAGCTGCACGTCGAACGGTCGCTGGCCGATCGTGCGCTTCGCTGTCTCGCGAACCGTGGCGAACGCCTCGGGCAGGAGGTCGTCGAGGGCTTCGCCCTTGGCCAAGCGGTCTCGGAACTTCTGGGTCTGCGCGCGCAGCTCGGAATCCGGCAGCGCGGCCATGGCCGGCTCGAGGGCGTTGATGGCATCGACCGACTTCCGGAGAGCCTTGATTGCGCGATCATTGGCGCTGCCGAAAAGGCGGCGGGCCACGGCACCGAGCATGAGATCTTCCTTGCGTTCCAAGCGGCCTGGCGGCCGACGCTGGCGACCGGCGTCCCCCGGACGGCGCCGTCCTTCGCTAGCGCTGGCTAGGCCGCAGCCGCACGCGGCCAGCGACGCCCGTCAGGGTCACGAAATGGGGAGAATCCGCCAATCGAGTTTGAGAGATAGGCGGTGGCCAGACCCCTGTCAACGCCAGGCGTCCCGCCCGGGAACCGCTGGGCAGTCCTGTGACAATCAGCGCGCCGCGCGCGGCTTGCGCGCGGCGACGTCCGGGTGGCCCCGTCCGGGCGGGCGTGCGACGGATCGAGGTGCCGGCGAGCGGGCGGCGGGCCATCAGCGGCCGGCATGGCACGTTCGGGCATCGGTTGCGCCGCCGCGCGCTCCGTGTCGGATTTTTCAGTTGCGCGATCGCCAAGCGTCGCCTTTCTTCGCCGCGGGCATTGCGGCTCCTGTCGCTAGCCCGGGTGGGATTGCGCCATGCTTCCCTCGGCAAGCGGCGTGAATTGGCAGAGCGGGGTGTGTTCGGCGCAGATGCGGATCCATGTCCTGGTCGACCTCGCTCGGACGCCCGAATCCGGCGGTCACGTCAAGTGCTGGGAGCGCCTAGCCTCGGCTGCGGTCGAGCGGCCTGACGCGGTCGACTTGACGGTGCACTTCTCCGGCGGTCCGCTCGGCCTCCAGGCTCTGTCCCAGAACGTCCGGTACGTCGGGCATTCGCCGTTACTCAGCACGGCCTGCCTGCCCTTCCTGTCGCATGCGCCCGACCACACCGATTTGGCGCCCTATCATCCGAAGCTGGCGCGCGCCCTGGCCGGGGCAGAGCTGATCCATACGACCGACGCCTATTTCGCGTTCGCACGGACGGCGCTCGGCATCGCCCGCCGTCGAGGCCTGCCGCTGGTCACGTCCATGCACACCGACACGCCGCGCTACGCGCGCATCTACGCGCGCCAGGCAATCGAGCGACTGGTCGGCTGCGGTCGTCTCGGTCGCCTGCTCAACGACCGGCTGTGCCTGCCGCGGCGGGCCGAGGAGCGGATGCGGCGCCTGCTGGCGCGCCATCAGGCCGCATGCGACTACGTGCTCGTCTCGCAGCCGTCTGACCGCGACGCCGCGTCCGCGATCGTCGGTGCGGCCAGGGTCGGCATGCTTCGCCGGGGCGTCGACAAGCGGATATTCGCGCCGGCCCGTCGCGATCGACGCTGGTTGCGCGAGCGCCTGGGCATACCCGAGGGGCAGCCGGTCCTGCTCTTCGTCGGACGCATCGATCGCGGCAAGAGCATCCACGTCCTGGCGGAGGCGCTGGCCGGGCTCGCGGCGCAAGGGATCGCGTTTCACCTGGTCTGCGCGGGGCGCGGACCGGACGTGCCCTTGGTCCTCGCGCGCTTGCCCGGACGGGCATCTTGCATCGGGCACGTCGCGTCGGACGAGATCGGGCGCCTGGCTGCGAGCGCAGACCTGCTGGCGGCGCCGTCCGAGGTCGAGGTGCTCAGCAATGTCGTGATCGAAGCGCTGGCGAGCGGCACGCCGGTGGCGGTGTCCGCGAAGAGCGGCATGGCGGCGCATTTCCGGCCGGGACTGACGGGAATCGTCGTCGATGGCGACGAGCACGGCCTGTCGTCGGCCTGGTCCGCTGCCCTTGAGCCGCTGCTCCGCCAGCCCGAAAGGCTCGCTGCCATGGCAGAGGCCGTTCGCGGCCAGGTGGCGCCGCAGCTTCCCAGCTGGTGCGACGTGCTCGACCAGGATCTTCTCCCGATCTGGAGCCGCGCGCTCGGTCGCGCAACGGCGCCGGAGCTCGGACGCGACGCCGCATGTACGGCGATCGCGTCCTGATCCTGGCGCCGCACCCCGACGACGAGGTCGTCGGGTGCGCCTATGCCGCAATGCGCGCCGTCGCTGCCGGCTGCGCCGTGGCGGTGCTGGACCTGACGACGGGCGTCCCTGATGCGACGGCTGCGTGGCCGTGGCGGCGCGGCCGCCAAGTTGAGCGCGTGGCGCGCCGACTGCGCGAGGCTGCCGATGCAAGGGCGCAGCTCGGTCTGGTGGCCATCGGCGCCCCCGCGCTGCCGACCCGGCAGGTCTGGCGGAATCTCGGCGCGGCCGCTCAGGCCATGTCCGCGGCGATCGCGCGCTTCCGTCCGAGCGTCCTGTGGGCTCCGGCTTATGAGGGCGGTCACATCGACCACGATGCTGCCTGCTTCCTGGCCGGGCATGTGGCGGCCGGGAGTCCGGCGCCCGCGGTCTGGGAGTACGCCGCCTACAATTTCGACGGCGGGCGCATCCGCAGCCATGCGTTCCCGTCGGCGCTCGGCAGCGAGGTCACGCTGGCGCCGACGGACGAGGAGCGACTCAGGAAGGCGAAGGCGCTCGCTGCCTACGCCTCGGAGCGCGGCAATCTGGACTACGTCAGGTTGGACCGAGAGCAGTTCCGCCCGCTGGCCGCCTACGACTTCGCACGACCCCCGCACGGGGGAACGACGTTCTACGCGCGCTTCCACTGGGTCCCGTTCCGCCATCCCCGCATCGACCGGACAACGCCGGCGCAGCTATCCGCTGCGCTCATGTCCTGGCCTGGGCCGGGCGGCCGGGATCAGTAGCCGAGCGCCATCCCGTCCTTGCGCGGGTCGGAGCCGCCGACGAGGACGCCGCGGGCGCGGTCGATCCAGATCGCCTGCGCGCCGCCATGCGGCGCGTCGGCCCATTTGACCGGATGGCCGCGCATGACGAGCTCGGCGCGCACGTTCTCCGGCACTGTCCGCTCGAGGACGAGCGCGCCCTCGGTGAAGAAGCTGCGCGGCTCCTCGATGGCGGCCTGAGGGTCCATGCCGCGGTCGAGCACGGCGCTGACCAGGTGGACGTGCCCGACCGCCTGGAAATGCGCGCCCATGACGCCGAACGGCATCAGCGCGCGGCGATCCTTCACCAGCATTCCGGGAATGATCGTGTGGAACGGCCGCTTGCCCGGCGCCAACGCGTTCGGGTGCTTGGCGTCTAGAGTGAAGGAGATGCCGCGGCTCTGCAGCACGACGCCGCTCTCGGCAGCATAGATCGTGCTCCCGAATGTGTGGAACAGCGTGTTGATGAAGGACACGGTGTTGCCGTCGCGGTCGACGACGCAGAGGAACACCGTGTCCGGATGCGACGGCAGGTCGTGCATGACCGGCCGGACCGCGCGGTCCATGCTGATGTCGCGCCGGATCCTGTCGGCCAAGGCGCGCGACAGCAGCTGGTCGACCGGGACATGCACCTTGGTCGGGTCGGCGAACAGCGCGTCGCGGTAGAGGTAGACGGACTTCGTCGCCTCGGCGAGCAGGTGGATGCGGTCGACGGCGCTCGCGTCGCCCTCGCCGAGGCGGTAGCCGGAATAGACGTTGAGCATCATCAGGGCCGCAAGGCCCTGGCCGTTCGGCGGGCACTCGTAGACGTCCACGCCGCGATAGGTGGTCTTGATCGGCTCCACCCAGATGCTGCGCTGGGCGGCAAGGTCCGCCTCCGTGTGCACGCCGCCATGGGAGCGCAGCGTGGCCACGACGTCCGCCGCGACCGGCCCCTCGTAGAATCCCGCCCGGCCATGGGTCGCGATGCGGCGCAACGTCGCGCCGAGCTTGGGGTTGGCGAAGCGGTCGCCCGCGCTTGGCGTGCGGCTGCCGGGCGCAAATGACGACGCCATGGTGCGGCTGGCGAGCAGGCGGGGCAGCTGGCGGCCCCAGTCCCAGGCGACGCGCGGGCTGACGACGAAGCCTTTCTCCGCGCGCTCGATGGCGGGTGCGAGGACACGGTCGAGCGGCAGCTTGCCGTGGGCGCCGTGCAGCGTCGTCCAAGCATCGACGGCGCCGGGCACGGTCACGGCATGGGCGGTCTCCGTGCGGATGACGTCGACGCCGCGGCTGCGCATGGCCTCGATGGTGGCGCCGGCCGGCGCCATGCCGGAGCCGTTGAGCGCGAGCACCGGACGATCCGACCCGCTCTGGGCGGCGGGCGCATAGAGGACGAAGCAGTCGCCGCCGATGCCTGTCATCTGCTGCTCGACCACGGCCAGCACGGCTGCAGCGGCAATGGCGGCGTCGACGGCATTGCCGCCGGCGCGCAAGGTCTCGATCGCGGCGAGGGTTGAATCCGGGTGCGACGTGGCGACCATGGCGTCCCCGGCATAGGTGGCCGAGCGGCGCGGCTGCTGGAAGTCGCGGTGGCGGAAGCCGGCGTCGAGTGGGGTTGACAAGGGGGGCTCCTGAGGATTGCCGATCGTTTACGCGACGGTCGTATTGATCGGGCTACGTGTCGTCGAGCGCTTCATGGTGGGCTGTGCCGCCGGCCATGGCCAGCGCTGGAGACATGACCCGGCCATCCGTCCCTGGCATGCTTAGCCGCATGGAGGCATTTCGTCGATGAGCGGCGCGCAGTGGCGCAAGCCTGACATCGCCCTGCTGCTGGCAGCCCTCACGGGCGACCCGGCCGCGCGGCGCGCCATCCTCGAGGACGCGCGCCGCCAGGCGATCGCGCACACGGTCGAGGCCCAACGGACGACGCGCATGGCCGCGCCGCCCAAGGCGACGCTGCTGATGAAGCGCGGCGGCATCGATCCCCGCCGCGACCTCGACGGCGCGGACCTGCGCGGGGTCGTCTTCCGCGGCGAGGATCTTGCCCGCTACGATTTCGGCGGCGCCTGTCTCGCCGGCTGCGACATGCGCGAGGTCAACCTGGAGTACGCTGACCTCTCGCATGCCGACCTGACCGGCGCCGACCTGACCGGCGCCTATCTCGGCCGGGCCAGCTTCGCCGGCGCCGAGATGACGAAAGCGACGATCAAGCACGCGATCCTGGCCGGCGCGGTGCTGACCGGCGCCAGCCTGCCGCAGGCCGACGTCACCGGCGCCGACTTCAAGGGCGCCATCGTCACCGACGCCTATTTCGACAAGGATGCCGAGCTGAAGGCGCTCAACCTCGTCGTGCCGCCGATGTCGGGCAGCGCGCGCGACCGCCGGCGCGGCAAGTGGCAGGAGGCGCTCTGGCAGCTTGCCGCCCTCACGCGGCCGGACCTGAAGGGCCTGGAGACGAAGGACCTGGTGGCAACCGACCGGCTGCTGGCATCGGACCGCTCCTCCGATCGCCGCCTCGGGCGCGGGGGCGGGCCTTCGGCGGCGCGCCGCTGCTTCTCCCTCGCGCTGATCCGCTGGCGGCGCGGGCAGCTCCTTGAGGCGAACTACCTGATGGAAGAGGCGTTCCGCGGCGAGACCGAGCCGGAGCTCAAGGCCGAGGTCCTGCTCGCCTGGGGCATCCTGGGCAGCGTGATGGGCGATCAGCAGGGACTGCGCCGGATCGGCACGGCGGCGGTCGCCTTCAACGACCTCGGCCGGCCGCTCGACGTCAACCGGTCCGACGAGGCGACCAAGCTGGCGCTGCGCCTGCAAGGCCTCGATCGCGACCTGGCGGCGGCCGAGGCGGTGTGAAGGGCGCTGTCAGCCGAGAAAGCGCTGGAGCTCGCCGAGCAGCGCCTGCGGCTGCTCCTCGGCGATCCAATGGCCGCACGCGCGAACCGGTCCGCCGGCGACGTGGTCGGCGAGGCTGCGCATCATGACCGGCATCAGCGCGCCCCAGCGCCCGTCGCCGCCAAGCGCCAGGGTCGGCAAGGCCAGCTTGCGCTGCATCAGCGCGCGGTTGCGCTCGGCGTCCTGCGGCAGGGCGCGGTACCATTCCATGGCGCCGCGCGTGTTGCCGGGCAATGCCAGGGCGTCGGCATAGACCTTGAGATCCTCGCCCGAGAAGGCGCCAGGGTCGGCCGCGCGGTCGAGGATGAAGGCCGAGATGTAGGGAAGCTCGCGGTCGCGCAGCAGCATCTCCGGCGTGTCGCGCTGCATGTGGAAGGCGACGTGCCAGGCGCGCGGGTCGCGCGCGACCTCGTCCCACTCGCGTGTGCCGGGGACCGGAACGTCGAGCAGGACGAGGCTGCTGCAGGCGTCCGGGAACATCGCGGCGCAAGCATAGGCGACCATGCCGCCGATGTCGTGCCCGACGATCGCCGCGGGGCCGAGCCCGAGCTGCGCCAGCAGGCCCCGCACGTCCTCGGCCATCGTGGCCTTGTCGTATCCGCCGTGCGGCTTGCCGGACAGCCCTGCGCCGCGCAGGTCGATCGCCAGGACGGTCCGGCCGGCCGCCAGGCCGGGCATCACCTTGCGCCATGCGTACCAGGTCTGCGGGAAGCCGTGCAGCAGCACGACCGGGGGACCGGCGCCGCCGATCACGTAGTGGACGCGGATGCCGCCCACCGTGGCCACCGCATGCCGGTATGTCGCGTGCGGCAGGCTCTGCGTCACCGCACGGGGTCCATCCGCCGCAGGATGTCATCTGCCCGTCCCTTGAGGGCGCGCGTGCGCGTCCCGGCTGCGCCGTTGGCCATGCGGTTGAGCAGAGCCGCGTACTCCTCGGCGGTCGATAGCGCCAGGGCACGAGTCTGGGCGTTTGGCCGGCGTGCCGGCATGGGCCAGAGGATGTCGTAGGCGGTCTCGTAGAGCGGAAGCGCTTCCTTGAGCCTGCCGCCGCGCGCGCTCAGGCGGGCGCGCTCGACGAGCAGCGCGGCGCGGCGCGGGTCCGATGCGCCCACGACGGGCAGCGCGCCCTCTGCCGCCGCGATGGCCTGGGCTGCGCCTGCCAGGTCGCGCTGCTGGATGCGCAGCTTCGCGATCTCCGTCCACAGCGTGTAGCCGTCGGGCGGCCCACCTGGCTCCGGCGCCGCGGCCGGCGGCGGCGCAGCGTGCGCGACCGCGCGCTCGAGGATCTGCAGCGCCTCGGCCGGCTGAAGGTAGCCCGACATCTCGAGGAGCGTGCGGTGCAGGGCGGGGGCGGTGGGTCCGAGCGCGCGCGTCTGGCGATCGACGAGAGCATGGTAGGTCCGAAGCGACGGATCGCTCGCCCTCAGCGGCTTGCCATCGAGGCGGGCGGCGCTGGCCTCGCCGCGCGCCAAGGCCGCGAGAGCGGCGAATGCTTCCTGCGAGTCGGCGCCGAGACTCTTCTCGGCCGTCGCGACGGCGCGCTTCAGGAGGACGATCGCCGGCTGCGGCCGTCCCTCCTCCAGCATGGCGGCCGCGATGTCCGCCAGCGCCTGCACGACGGCCGCCTCGTCTCGCGCATCCTCCGCGATCGCGAGCCGCTTCGCGCCGTCGTGGCGGGCGAGAAGGGATCGCGCCGCCGGCGCGCGGCCGGAAGCTTCGTAGACCGTGCGCAGCGCGTTGACCGCGTCGGCGACCACATCCGGCGCGGGCGCTCCTTCCTCGAGCTCGGGCGCGACGACGGCGTCCTCGGCGGCGCGCATGACGTCCTCGAGCAGCGGCTCGGCCTCGGCGAGCCTGTTCAGGACGAGAAGCGCCTCGCCGCGCTTGGCGTGCAGCACGAGGAGCCGCTTGCGCGCCGCCGCGTCCGCGCGGCCGATGACGGCGACGATCCGGGCGGCGGCGGTGAAGCGGTCGAGAGCGGCGCTGGCGCTCGGCGGATCGGGCTCGCGCATGGCGACGTCGCCTGTGGCCGCGAGGCCGTCGGCGAAGCTCGACATCCCTTCCTCCAGGGCGCTGTCGACGACCGCCGCGGCGCGCGCGCGGTCGAACGCGCTGAGGACGCGATCGACCTCTGCGAGCGCGCGGCCCGGGTCGTCTTCGCGCAGATGGAACGCGGCCAGGTCGAGAACGCCGTGCGTGAAGCCTGCGACCTCCGCCGGCTGGTCGGGCTCCGGCGGCTTCGGCCATGCTGCGACGGCGCTCGCATAGAGGTCGCGGGCAGCGGCGCGGCTGCCCGGCGCTTCGACCTGCTCGCGCAGGGCGGCGAGGCCGCGCAGCGTCGCGGCGAATTCCGGCCGCAGCTCGTCCTTGAGGCCGGCGGCCCCGGGGCGGTCCCAGGCCGCCAAGGCGCGCTCGCGCAGCCGCAGGGCCTCTTGGATCTGATTGGCGCCGCGCCGCTCCTCGGCGCGCCGGATCAGCTCCTCGACATGCCACAGGATCAAGGAGCGGCGGCCGGCGAGCGCTGGGGCGCGGCCAGGCTGAGACGCAAGTGACCATGCCTGATCCAGGATCGCCCCGACATCGCCGTCGGCCGCAAGGCGCGCGCGCAAGATGTGCGGCGACAACGGGCGCTGCTCCGCGGGCAGAACGTCCGCAAGCGCAACTGCTTCGGCGGCCAAGCGGCGCGCCTCGTCCTCGCGGCCCAGGCGGCGGAAGACCTCGCCGGCGATCGCGCGGACGACCGCGCGCGCGCCGCCATCGCCGGATGCGTCAGCTTGGGCGAGCGCTTGGCTTGCTTGGCGCTCGACATGTGCTTGGCGCTCGGCGCTTCCCAGGTCGCTCGCCTCAGCCAAACGTCGTACCGCGTCGCTTTGCGCCGCGATCACCGGCGGCAGGCCAAGGATCTCGTCATCGAGCGGGCCAGCCTTTCCGTCGCGAGCCCCGATGGCAAAGGCGAGCGCCAGAGCAGCCGCCATCGCCACGACTCGGCCGGCGGCGGTCCCGGCGGCAGTCAAGGACCCGCGCCGATGCGGCGGCAAACATCTCGGCAAGCCGATCACTCCCGGCGCACGGCCGCGCACGGCTCGCGGCACGCGCAAGCCGTGCGCGGCCGTGCTGGCACAGCAAAAAGCGTCATTCCCCACGGCGATCCCGTTAGCAAGGCGAAGCATCGCAGAGCAAGCCCTGCAATGACGCACCGCCGTCGCGGCGGAATTTGGGCGCTGCCGCGGCCGAACCGGGCCGGCTCCTGGCGGCGCGCCGGATCGTCCGGTGCCCGCCGGCGCCGGTCGACGCGCCTTGCCGGGGTAGCATCTCATGCGCCTGCCCGATCTCGGGCCTTCTCCCCGTGCGGCGCCGATTGTAGGGTCAGCACTCGAGTGCCCAAACCGCATAACGGACCCTGCGCATGACGCTCCGCTCCGCCCTTGCCGCCCTCATGGCCGCCCTCGCGCTGGCGGGCTGCTCCTCCCTCGGCATCGACTA
>JAEULF010000415.1 GCA_016793965.1 Alphaproteobacteria bacterium
CTTCTACAATGACGCCGACGGCGTCTGGGCCTGCGGATTTCCTTCCCCGCGCGATCGCCAAGCCGGCGGCAGCACGTTGATCTCGCCCTCCGGCTCGGCCTGGGGCGCGCTGGCGCACAATGACGCGCGCTTCCGGTTCAACCTCGTGGTCTCGCCGGGCCAGGAGATCGCGACCACGGCCGCCGACTACTTGGAGTATGCGCTCGACCTGGAGAGCACCAAGGTGGTCGGCCTGTTCATCGAGACCGTGCGCGACCCGCTGGGCTTCGTGCGCGCCCTCGACAAGGCGGCGCGCAAGGGCATCCCGGTCGTCGTCCTCAAGGTCGGCCGCTCGGAGAGGGGCGCTGCCCTGGCGCTGAGCCACAGCGGCGCCATCGCGGGCCACGACGGTGCCTACCAAGCGCTGTTCGACCGCTACGGCGTCATCCAGGTCGACACGCTCGACGAGCTCGGCGCGTCGCTGCTGCTGTTCGCCGCGGGCCGCAGGGCTGCCAATGGCGGCGTCGCCGTCGTGCACGATTCCGGCGGCGAGCGCGAGATGGCGGTCGATCTCGCCGAGCAGCACGCCATGCCCTATGCGCAGATCAACGACGCGACGCGGGCGCGCCTGGCCGCCCGGCTCGACCCGGGGCTCGAGCCGGGCAACCCGCTGGACGCCTGGGGCACGGGCAAGGACTACGTGCAGATCTTCGAGGAGTGCACCAAGGCGCTGCTCGACGACCCTGACACCGCGATGGCGATGCTGTGCGCAGACATCCGCGACGGCTACTACCTGCACGACGGCTACGTCGAGGCCATGACGGCCGTCGTCGGCAAGACCGCCAAGCCGCTTGCCGTGGCCACCAACTACACCCAGGTGCGCCACGAGGGCATCGCGCAGCGCTTGACGTTGGCGGGGATCCCCGTCCTCGACGGCACGCTCAACGCCATGCGAGCGGCCAAGGCCATGCTGGCCCACCGCGATTTCCTGGCGCGGCAGGCCGACGCGCCGCCGCCGGTCCCGGCGGCGCTGACGGCAGCGAAGCGCGAGACCTGGCGCAAGCGCTTGCGCGAGGGGCGGCCGCTGGCGGAGTCCGAGGCGCTCGACCTGCTGCGCGACTACGGCGTGCCGGCGACGCCCTATCGCCTGGTGGGCGGCCCGGAGGAGGCGTCCCAGGCAGCGGCGGCCTTGGGATTTCCCGTCGCCCTCAAGACGGCGATGCCGGAGATCCTCCACAAGTCCGATGTCGGCGGCGTGGCGCTCGGCCTGGCCGACGCGGCCGCCGTCCGCGCCGCCTACGCGGACATGGCCAAGCGGCTCGGGCCCAAGGCGCTGGTGGCGCCAATGGCGCCGTCCGGCACCGAGCTGGCGCTCGGCGTGATCAATGACGGGCAGTTCGGCCCTGTCGTCATGGTCGCAGCCGGCGGAATCCTGGTCGAGCTGCTGCGCGACGCGGCGCACGGGCTGGCGCCCTTCGGCACCGCGACGGCCCAGCGCCTCATCGGCAAGCTCCGTGCGGCGAAGCTGCTCGCCGGCGTGCGCGGCCGCAAGCCGGCCGACGTGACGGCCCTCGCCGACGCCGTCGCGCGCCTGTCGGTGCTCGCCCAGGATCTCGGCGACCTGATCGCCGAGATCGACGTCAATCCCGTCATCGCCGGTCCCGCGGGCATCGTCGCAGTCGACGCCCTCGTCGTGCCGCGCAAGCCCTGAGGCCTGCCATGGACCTGACGCTACCGCCGCGCGACCTGGAGCTGAAGGCGCATGCGAGGCGCTTCGCCGAGGCCCACCTGTTCCCCGTCGAGGAGGAACTCGAGCTGAACGGCCACCTTCCCGAGGCGACCAAGGCGCGCCTCAAGCAGGCGGTGATCGACGCGAAGCTCAACGCCATCAACCACGCGCCCGAGCACAGCGGCCAGGGCTACACGCAGCTGCAGCAGACGCTGATCAACGAGGAGCTTGGCAAGGCCACGGGCGCGCTCTGGGCGGTTGCGTGGCACCCCGCAGTGGCGCTCAAGTTCGGCACGCCGGCCCAGATCCGGGACTACCTCGTGCCGTGCTGCAAGGGGCTGCGGCGCGCCTGCTTCGCCATCACCGAGCCGAAGGCCGGCTCCGATCCTCGGCTCGTGGAGACCCGCGCCGACCGCCGCGGCGGCAAGTTCTACCTCTCGGGCGAGAAGTGGTTCGTGACCAGCGGCGACATCTGCGACGTCATCATCGTGCACGCGCATGTCGACGGCGACCCGGACAAGCCGACGCTCTTCCTCGTGGACAAGAGCCTGCCCGGAGTGAAGGTCAAGCGCATCCCGAAGTTCATGCACACCTACGTGTTCGAGCATCCGGAGTTCGTGTTCGATGGCGTCGAGCTCGACGATTCTCGCGTGCTCGGTCAGGTCGGGCAGGGCTTCGAGCTGACCAAGGACTGGTTCGTCGAGGCACGGCTGCAGATCGCCGCGAACTGCCTCGGCGCGGCCATCCGGGCGACGGAGATCGCCAACGACTGGGCGAGCCGCCGCGTGCAGTTCGGCCGGCCGATCCGCGACTTCCAGGCGATCGAGTTCATGCTCGCCGACATGGCGGTCGAGATCATGGCGGCGAAGAGCATGATCTACCGCGTCGCCTGGGAGATCGACCGGCAGGAGGCGAGCGGGCACGACCGCAAGCTCGTCCACGCGCGCGCCAGCGCCGTGAAGCTCTATGCTTCCGAGATGGCCGGCCGTGTCGTCGACAAGGCGCTGCAGATCCTGGGCGGTCGCGGCTACATGCGCGAGAACCCGGTCGAGCGCCTGTACCGCGACTTGCGCGTCGACCGGATCTGGGAGGGCACCTCCGAGATCCAGCGCGCCATCATCGCCGGGCAGATCAAGAAGCGCGGCCTCGGCCCCTACGTCGATTGGGTGACGCAGTCCTCGGGAGGCTGATTCCCTTGGCGCTCGACCGCCCCGGCGGGCAGCCGCAATGCGCACTCGGCATGGCGGCGGTCTCTCGGCGCCCTGGCATAGTGCGCCTGGCATCAAGAGCAGGGCGCAGCGCCGGTGGTTCCCCCCTTCATCTGGCTGGCTTGCGGAAATTTCGTCGTGGGAACGGGGGCGTTCGTCGTCGCCGGCATCCTGCCCCTGCTGGCCGACGGCCTCGGCACCTCGGTATCGGCCGCGGGCTTCGGCGTCACGGTCTACGGCCTCGTCTATGCCGCGACGGCCCCGCTGATCAACGCCTGGACGCAGCGCTTCGAGCGCCGCCGGGTAATCCTGACCGGCGTCTCGCTGCTCGTGCTCGGGAACGTCGCGGCGGCCCTCGCTCCGGGAATCGAGCTGTTCCTGGCGTCGCGCATGGTGACTGCTCTCGGCGGGGCCATGTTCTCGCCGGTTGCGACGGCGGCCGTGGCCGCTCTCGCGGACGAGCGGAACCGTGGCCGGGCGCTCGCCCAGGCGGCGTCGGGGATCGCGCTCTCGACGGTGCTCGGCGTTCCGCTCGGGACGTTCCTCGGGTACCAGATCGGCTGGCGCGCCACCTTCCTGGCGATCGCCGCCGCCGGCGCCATCGTCGCCATCGGCATGGCGTGGGCTTTCCCGGCGATCGGCCGCGGATCGGCCGGCGGATTCCTTGAGCGCCTTCGCCTGGTGCGCGACCTGCGCGTCCTGCCCGTCCTCCTGGCGACCGCGCTTTGGACCACGGGCTCCTACACCGTCTACACCTACGTCGCGCCGATCTTCGCCGACATCGCCGCGTTCGATCCCGCGCGCATCGACCGGATCCTGCTGCTGCAGGGCGCGGTCAGCGTCGGGGCGACCTTCTTCACCGGGCGATTCGTCGACCGGGTCGGCGCCGACAGAGCCGTCGTCGCGGGCTTCGCGGGCCTGGCCGTCAGCTTCGCCTGCCTCGGCCTGCTCGGCCTCCTCCCGCGCGCGGAGCTGCTGCTCTGGCCGGCGATCCTGTGCGTCGTCGCTTGGGCCCTCTGCGGCTGGACCCTGCATCCCGGACAGCAGTCGCGGCTCATCGCGCTGGCTCCAGGCAACGCGGCCGTCGCTCTCGCGCTCTATGCATCGGCGATCTATGTGGGAATCGCGTCCGGCGCAGCCCTCGGCGGGCTGCTGCTCGGCCACCTGCCGCCAGGGAAGCTCGCCTTCGTCGGGGCAGCATGCGAGGCAGCGGCACTGGTCCTCGTTATCGTCTCGCGCCGGAGGAGCGCCGGGCTCTAAGCAGCCGCGCCGCGCGCGAACCACTCGGCGACGCGCTTCCAGGCCTGGCCGTCGAGATGCAGCCCGAGCTTGGAGCGCCGCCAGAGCGCGTCCTCCGCGCTGCGCGCCCACTCCTCGTCGCGCAGATGGGCCAGCTCGCGCTCCGTCAGCCCCCCGCCCATGTGCGCGCCCATGTCGTCAAGCGAGCGCGCATCGCCGATGACACGTTCCACGCGGCTGCCATAGGCGCGCACCAGCCGCTGCGCCATCCCGGAGTCGAGCCAGGCATGGCGCGCCCGGAGCGCGGCGAATGCCGCATCGCTCGACCCGCCCTCCAGGTCGCCGCCCGGCAAGATCGCCGTCGCCGTCCAAGCGGGCGGCAGGCCCGGGAAGCAAGGCGCCAATTGCTCCATCGCATGCTCCGCCAGACGGCGAAAGGTCGTGATCTTGCCCCCGAAAACGGACAGCAGCGGTGCCGCGGAGTCAGGCGCGTCGATATCGAGGACGTAGTCGCGCGTGACCTTCGAGGCGGACGCGGCCGCGTCGTCGTAGAGCGGCCGCACGCCGGAGTAGCTCCAGACGACGTCCAACGGCGTCACGGCCTTGACGAACCAGCGCGACACGGCGGCGCAGAGGTACTCGGTCTCGCTCTGGTCGATCTGCACGCTGCGCGGGTCGCCGGCGAACGGCAGGTCCGTCGTCCCGATCAGCGTGAAGCGCCCTTCATAGGGAATGACGAAGACGATGCGGCGATCATCGTTCTGCAGGATGTAGGCCTGCGGCCCGTCATAGAGGCGCGGCACGACGATGTGGCTGCCCTTGACGAGCCGCATCTTGCGCGTCGCGTTCCTGCCGGCGACGCCGGTGATCACCTGCTCGACCCACGGCCCGGCTGCGTTGACCAGAGCGCGGCCCGCGACCTGCGACTCCGAGCCGGACGTCTCGTCGCGCAAGGTCGCGACCCACTGCGCCCCCTCGCGACGCGCCCGCATCACGCGCGTGCGCGTCATCACGCGCGCGCCGCGATCGGCGGCGTCCCTGGCCGAGAGCACGACCATCCGGCTGTCCTCGACCCAGCAGTCGGAATAGGCGAAACCGTCTCGCACCGTCGGCCGCAGCGGCCCGCCATAGGGATGGCGGGCGAAGCGAAGTCCCTCGCAGCCCGGCAGCGTGCGCTTGGAGTCCAAGTGATCGTAGAGGAATAGGCCCAGCCGGATCATCCAGCGCGGCCGGAGCGAGCTGTCATGCGGCAGCACGAAACGGAGCGGCCAGATGATGTGCGGCGCCGCGCGCAGCAGGACCTCGCGCTCCTGCAGCGCCTCGCGCACCAGGCGGAACTCGTACTGCTCGAGGTAGCGCAGCCCGCCGTGGATCAGCTTCGAGGAGGCCGATGAGGTCGCCGACGCGATGTCCGACGCCTCGACCAGCAGCAC
>JAEULF010000078.1 GCA_016793965.1 Alphaproteobacteria bacterium
CACGTCTCCGACTGGCTGGTGCCGACGACGGACTTCCGCCTCGACCGCGGCATGATGGGCGACGGCGTCATCGACATCCGCGGCATCCGGGCGCTGGTCGAGGCGACGGGCTATGACGGCTTCTGCGAGGTCGAGATCTTCTCGCAGCGCAACTGGTGGCAGCGCGACCCCGAGGAGGTCCTGCGCATCGCCATCGAGCGGTTCGGGACGGCGGTGTGAGGCCGTGCGCGGGAATGGATCCGTCGCTGGCCTCACGGTTCGAGACGCCCGCTGCGCGGGCTCCTCACCATGAGGAGCTCGGCGCGCATTCCTCATCCTGAGGAAGCCGCGCAGCGGCCGTCTCGAAGGATGGCAGGCGACGGATCGACCAGGCGGAGCGTGCGCGGATGAAGGTCGCGATGCTGGAAGTGAGCCACTGGCACGCCGAGCTGATCAGGCCCGGCGTGGAGGCGGCCGGCGCCGCGATCGTCGCGGTCAGCGACGCCAGCCTGGCGGCCACGGCGCCCTGGGTCGAGCGCTTCGGTTGCAGCGCTTATGCCGATTGGCGCCAGCTCCTCGACAAGGAGCGCCCGGATTTCGCCTTCGCCTTCGGCATCCATCGCGCCATGCCGGCGATCGCCGCGGCGCTGGTCGAGAAGCGCATCCCCTTCTCGCTAGAGAAGCCGGGCGGGCTCAAGGCCGCCGACGTCGCCGCCGTGCGCAAGGCGCAGGAGAAGGCCGGGCTCTTCGCCTCCGTGCACCTGGTCAACCGCGTCAGCCCGCTCGTGGCGCTGCTGCGCGAGCGCCTGGCGAGCGGCGCCCTCGGGCCCATCGCGCACATGACGTTCAGCGACCTAGCCGGCTCGCCCGACCGCTACCCGCGCGCCGGCTGCGGCTGGATGCTCGACCCCCAGGCGGCCGGCGGCGGCTGCCTGATCAACCTCTCCGTCCACTTCGTCGACCTGTTCCGCCACCTCGCCGGCGTCGAGGCGCCGCGCGTGACCGGCGCCGTCGTCAGCAGCCGCGTGCACGGCCGCGCCGTCGAGGACATGGCGCGCGTGCTGATGGACGACGGCGCCGGCGGGCGCAGCTGCTTCATGGAGGTCGGCTACGTCCACCCGGACGACGCGCAGCGCCACCAGGAGTACGCCATCGTCGGCGCCGGCTGGCTCGCCGAGATCGCCGAGGGCCGCTGCCGCATCGTCTCGAACGGGCGCGAGGAGGTCCTGGCGCTGCCGATCGTCGCCTCGCCCTTCTACGCGACCTACGCGCAGGAGACGCTGGCGCGCGCCGCGCGCGGCAGGGCACCTCTGGCCGGTCTCGCCGACCTCGAAGCGGTGATGCGGGTGATCGACGCGGCCTACGCGGCGGCGGGACGGTAGGTTCTTGCCCTACCCGCTACACCGTCGGCAGCTGCTTGAAGCCCGGCCCGACGATACCCTCCGCCGGCTCGACCTTGACGTCAGCGACCTTGGCCATCAGCGGCCCGCGCCGGCACAGCGCCACGAAAGCATCCACCGCGGCGGGCAGGCCGACGGCCAGGATCTCGACGCTGCCGTCGGCGCGGTTGCGCACGAAGCCTTGGACCTTCTGCCCGGTCGCCGCGGCGACCGCCCAGGCGCGGTATCCGACTCCCTGGACCTGACCGGTGACGCGCAGGCGGACGGACTTGCGATCGGCACCGGCGCTCACTTGGACGGAGCCTCAGCTGCCCCTGCCGGTGCCGCGAACTCGACGATCTTCTGGTCGACCGACAGGCTGTCTCCGGCCGCCGCGTGCAGCGTCGCCACCACGCCGTCGCGCTCGGCGCGCAGCACGTTCTCCATCTTCATGGCCTCGACCACCGCCATGGCCTGGCCGGCCTTGACCGTGTCGCCCGGCTTGACCGCCAGCGACAGCAGCAGGCCCGGCATGGGCGAGAGCAGGAATCGCGAGGTGTCGGGCGGCCGCTTCTCCGGCATCAGCGCCATGTAGGCGGCGGCCTCGGGCGTCAGCACCTGCACCGTCGCGTCGACGCCGTCATGGAAGAGCCGGAAGCCGATGCCCTGGCGCTCGACCTGGACGGCCAGCGGCACGCCGTCGATGCCGCCGCGGAACAGGGGGTCGGCCGGCGTCCAGGCGCTCTCGACGCGCCGCGCGCGGCCGGCGATCGTGACGACGAGGGCCTCGCCCTGCGGCTTGGCCGACGCCTCGATCGCGGCGCCGGCCAGGCGAACCACCCATTGCGCCGGCACCTTGGCCTCGTGCCCGGCGAGCTGGCCGGAGATGCCCGCGTCGCGCACGGCGATGCGGTGCTCGAGCAGGACGGCGACCGCGGCGATTCGCTCGAGCTGCGCCGGCGTCGGCGCGGCGCCGTGGAAGCCCTGCGGGAACTCCTCCTCGATGAACTTGGTCGTCAGCTTGCCCGCACGGAAGCGCGGCATGCCGAGCAGCACGGAGAGGAAGCCCAGATTGTGCGTCAGGCCGCGCACGACATAGGCGTCCATGGCCGTGCGCAAGCGGTCGATCGCCTGCTCGCGCGTCTCGCCCCAGGCGCAGAGCTTGGCGATCATGGGGTCGTAGTACATCGAGATCTCGGACCCCTCGTCGACGCCGCTGTCGCAGCGCACGCCGGCTCCCAGCGGGTCGGCGCCGTTGCCCCCCCCGGGAATTGCCGCCTTGGCGCCCCTCTTCGGGTCCTGCGGCGGCTCCAAGTAGCGCGCGAGCCGGCCGATCGCCGGCACGAAGCCGCGCGTCGCGTCCTCGGCGTAGAGCCGCGCCTCGACCGCCCAGCCGTCGAGCTTCACGTCCTTCTGCTTGAAGGGCAGCCGCTCGCCGGCAGCGATGCGGATCATCCACTCGACGATGTCCAGCCCGGTGATCAGCTCGGTCACCGGATGCTCGACCTGGAGCCGCGTGTTCATCTCCAGGAAGTAGAAGTTGCGCTGGCCGTCGACGATGAACTCGACCGTGCCGGCCGAGGAATAATTGACCGCCTTGGCCAGCGCCACCGCCTGCTCGCCCATCGCCTTGCGCGTCGCCGCGTCGAGGAACGGGCTCGGCGCCTCCTCGATCACCTTCTGGTGCCGGCGCTGGATCGAGCACTCGCGCTCGTGCAGGTAGAGCGTGTTGCCGTGCGCGTCGCCGAGCACCTGGATCTCGATATGGCGCGGCTGGTCGACGTATTTCTCGATGAAGACGCGGCCGTCGGCGAAGCTCGACTTGGCCTCGGAGGTCGCCGAGCGGAAGCCCAGCCGCGCCTCCTCGGCGTTCCAGGCGATGCGCATGCCCTTGCCGCCGCCGCCGGCCGAGGCCTTGATCATCACCGGATAGCCGATCGCGTCGGCGATCTTGACCGCGTGCGCGTCGTCCTGGACGACGTCGAGGCTGCCGGGCACCGAGGAGACGCCGGCCTTCTTCGCCAGCTTCTTCGATTCGATCTTGTCGCCCATGGCGCCGATCGCCTCGGGGCTCGGCCCGATGAAGGCGATCTTCTGGTCGCGCAGCGCCTCGGCGAAGATGGCCTTCTCCGAGAGGAAGCCGAAGCCGGGATGCACAGCCTGCGCCCCGGTCTTGCGCGCCGCCTCGACGATGCGCTCGACGACCAAGTAGCTCTGCGCCGAGGGCGGCGGGCCGACGAACACCGCCTCGTCAGCCATCTGCACATGCAGGGAATCGACGTCCGCCTCGGAGTGGACGGCGACCGTCTTGATTCCCATGCGCCTGGCCGTGCGCATGATGCGGCAGGCGATCTCGCCGCGGTTGGCGACCAGGATCTTCTCGAACATCAGCCTTCCCCCTGCGCGCGATCCCGCCGGCAGCCGCGCCGGACGCGTCCCCGACACGTCTTAGCCCAGCCCAGCCGCGACGGAAATGGGCTCGCACCCGCGCCGCCGGACGGCGCAACAGGCGGCTGGACAAGCGGCCCGGCGCTCGCGACGCTCGGCGCGGAGGTTCGCATGCCGCCCGCCGCGACGACGATCGACCGGGAGACGCTGCTGCAGGCGCTCGACCGCCTGGGCGCGATCCTGCGCCGGCAGAAGCAGGTCGGCGAGATCGCCGATTGCGGCGGCAGCGCCATCCTGCTGCAGTTCGACTGGCGCGAGGGCACGCGCGACGTCGATGTCGTGGTGCGCGAGGGTCACGGGCCGGTGCACGAGGCGGCGCGCGCGGTCGAGGCGGACCTGGCACTGCCTGCTGGCTGGCTGAGCGAGGCTGTCGCCGGCTACTTGAGCCGCAGCGGCGACGCGAGAGGGCTCTCCGAGCTCGGGCAGTTCCCGCGGGATGCCGGGCCGCCGGCGCTGCGCGTGCTCGTGGCCCGGCCGGAGTACCTGTTCGCCATGAAGGCGCTCGCCGCGCGCATTGAAACCTCCGTCCTGGCCGCCGCGGTCGGGCGCTGGTTCCCCGGCGCGGATGTGCCGCCGCATTGCCGTGCCTTCCTGCGCGAGGTCGCCCGCGCGCGCGCCGCGGCGGCGCAGCAGCAATGAGCCCGGCGCAGGGCGCCTGGGGGAGCCCGGCGCACGGCGCCTGGGGCGCCCGCCCCGCCGACCTGGCCGCGGTCGAGCAGGCGAGCGCCGGCGACTGGGGACGCTTCAGCCGCGCCATCGGCGAGCTGGTCGACGAGATGAACGCCCGGCCGCCCGACGAGCGCGCGTCGATGCTGGCAGCGGCGCCGGCGCTGGCCGGTCCGCCCTGGGAAGCGGCCTGGCTGTGCGCCGCTGCCGAGCACCTGGCCCGGCGCTGCGGCGCGCAGCCGCCGGCCTGGGCCGGCCGGCCGGAGGGATTCGCGCTTGCCGCCCCCTGGTTCCCGCCGCAGATCGAGGCGATGAAGCCGGTGCTCATCGTCGAGAGCCCGACGCCATTCCGCCGGCGCATGCTGTTCGTCGGCGCCAACGTGCTGAGCCGGGCCTAGAATGCACCGACCGCAGCCAGAGAGGAGCGGAGACGCGCGATGACCACGGTCACCACCTGGAGCACCCTGCCCGCCGCCGACGCCGGCGGCGGCATCGTCAAGCGCCAGATCCCCGGCAAGGGCGCCACGCTCGTCCGGGTCGAGATCCCGGCCGGCTTCAAGGGCAGCCGCCACAGCCATCCGCACGAGCAGTTCGTCGAGGTGGTCTCGGGCTCCGGCACGCTGGAATCCGAGGCCGGCACCATCAAGTTCGGCCCGGGCAGCAATTTCCACTTCCCGAAGGACGCCTGGCACGCCGCCAGCTTCGACACGGCGACGGTGCTGGTGGAGATCAATCTGGGGGCGTGAGGCGAGATCAGCGGCCGGAGGCGCCTTCTGGACTGTCGAGATCGCGGTCGAACTCCGCCATGAATGCGCCCTCCTGGCCCGCGAAGATGCGCGAATGATCGCACACGACGATGAGGCGGATGCGGCCGCGCTCCTGGAGATCCTGGTAGATGAGGATCGGATCGCGCTTGCGCTCGCTGAGATGATAGTGGCAGATCCGACGCTGCAAGAACGGTTCGAAGAGCGTTCCGTCTGGCCGCTGCCCAGATACCTTGTCTACGCCTGGTACCGGCTGACCCCGCTGCTTCAGCCGGACGAACTCGCTGATGCGCTTCTTCTGGCCGTGGGATAGTCGCTCAACACTTCCACGAAAGGCGCTACCCAGCTCGATTGCTGTCTTGCCTTTCGACCCGCGCTGCGGCGGCATCAGCTTTTCAGCTCCATGCCGAACAGGAAGCGATCCAACTCCGGATCGCTGGTCTCTTCAGTAACCACCATAAAGGCGGCAGGTGGTTCCTCGGCCAAGCGTACGATCTGGTACGCCGCAGGCTTGAGCCAGCGCGGGAGGTTGCGCGGCGTAACGGCACGCAAGAACTCGATCGCGAAGTCCGTCAGTTGATGTGCTTTCAATCGGCACTCATCCCGCCGCAGCTGGATCGGCAAAATTTCTTTGCTCTCAGCCCTTTGCAGAAGTCCAAGTGCCTTAAGCGAAGCAAAACAGTTCGGAAGTGAGGCAAAAACACCGAATGATCCGGACAGTGGCTGCAACGCGTCAAGGTGAGCGCCGAATATCTTTCGACAACCTCGCCTAAGGGTCGGGAACAGCGTTGTGCTGGCCCAACTCGGGACATCCTTTTGGATGGATGGTAGCGAACGAAGTGCAACATTGAAGTCAGGTACATTCGCAAAAATGTTCGCAAACTCTGGTGCCGAATGCCGCGCCGGAGGCCAATCTGGAACGAAATCGCGATAGAGGTCATCGATGAAATGCGCACCATCCGGATTCAGTCTATCCAGAACGTCGGCGAAAAGCCGGTGCGTCGGGTCGTAGGACAGCGACGCACTCGCCAACAGCGCCGCCCAGCGCGCCTGGAGGTCGATGTCCTCGTCCTCCAGCGAGCACTTCTCCAGGAACGGCACGAAGAACTTCAGCGGCGGCGCCTTCATGCTGCCGCCGGCATCGGCCACCATGTCGCGCGCCAGTTCTACGATGGTCGTCGCCGTCTCGATCCTGTGCACGCGCGCCTGCCGGGCGACGGACGATGCGTTGTCGTTGGCTGGATCAAGGAAGCCGGAGATCACGTCGGTGAAGCGCTCGACCGGCGACGGCTCAGGCGCGGCCTGCCGGCGTGCCGCCTTGCTCTTGCGCGCGGCAATGTCGGCGGCACGACGCTTGGGCTTTGGCCCGACCATCGCATCTGATGCGCTCTTGTGGCGCTTGACCGCCCTCGCCACGGCGCCTCTCCGTCCGTTCCGGGCGGCGCCCGCCGCCGCCCCTACAGCGGGATATTATCGTGCTTCTTCCACGGGTTCTCCAGCTGCTTGGTGCGCAGCATGGCGAGGGCCCGGGCGATGCGCTTGCGGGTCGCGCGCGGGCGGATCACCTCGTCGATGAAGCCGCGCTGGCCGGCGACGAAGGGATTGGCGAACTTCTCGCGGTACTCCTGCGTCCTGGCCTCCAGCTTCGCCGGGTCGCCGATGTCCGCGCGGAAGATGATCTCGACCGCCCCCTTCGGGCCCATCACCGCGATCTCGGCCGAGGGCCAGGCGTAGTTGACGTCGCCGCGCAGGTGCTTCGAGCTCATCACGTCGTAGGCGCCGCCATAGGCCTTGCGCGTGATCACCGTCACCTTCGGCACCGTCGCCTCGGCGAAGGCGAAGAGCAGCTTGGCGCCGTGCTTGATGATGGCGCCGTACTCCTGCTTGGTGCCCGGCAGGAAGCCCGGCACGTCGACGAAGGTCAGGATCGGGATCTGGAAGCAGTCGCAGAAGCGCACGAAGCGCGCCGCCTTGCGCGAGCTGTCGATGTCCAGGCAGCCGGCCAGCACCATCGGCTGGTTGGCGACCAGCCCGACCGTCTGGCCCTCGATGCGGCCGAAGCCGATCAGGATGTTCTTGGCGTAGTGCGGCTGCAGCTCGAACACGTCGCCGTCATCGACCACCTTCGCCAGCAGCTCGCGCATGTCGTAGGGCTTGTTGGCGTTGGCCGGCACCAGGCTGTCGAGCGACGGGTCCTCGCGCTCGCTGGGATCGGTGGTCGGGCGGACCGGCGGCTTCTCCTTGTTGCTCAAGGGCAGGAAGTCGATGAAGCGGCGCAGCTGGAGCAGCGCCTCGACGTCGTTCTCGAAGGCGAGGTCGGCGACGCCGGACTTGGTGGCGTGGGTCAGGGCACCGCCGAGCTCCTCATGCGTCACCGTCTCGTGCGTCACCGTCTTCACGACGTCGGGG
>JAEULF010000086.1 GCA_016793965.1 Alphaproteobacteria bacterium
CTTCAGGCCGCGCACCGACATCGCGTCCCTGACCGAGCGCCAGCGCCAAGTCCTCGACCTCCTGATGACCGGCGCCACCAACAAGGAGATCGCCGCCCGCCTGGTCATCTCCGAGGCGACGGCGAAGCTGCACATCCTGCACATCCTGCGTGCTCTCGGCGCGTCGAACCGGACCGAGGCCGCGATCATCGCGCAGCGCTTCCTGGCCGGCGAGGCTTAGGGCCCGGCGCCCCTCAGACCGGCAGGCGCAGCTCGGCGCGCAGGCCGCCCTGCGGCGCGGCGGCGAGGACGAGCTCGCCGCCATGGCCGCGCACGATGTCGCGCGCGATCGTCAGGCCGAGGCCGATGCCGCCGGTCGCCAGGTTGCGCGACGCCTCGCGCCGGAAGAACGGGCGGAAGACGATCTCGCGCTCGCTCTCGGGAATGCCCGGCCCGTCGTCGTCGACCGTGATCTCGACATGGTCCGGCGTGGCGCGCGCGGTCACCCAGACGGCGCGGCCGCCGTAGCGCAGGCCGTTGGCGACCAGGTTGGCTAGCGCGCGCTTCACCGCATTCGGCCGGATCGTCAGCGCGAGGCCGGGATCGGCGTCGAGATGGACGGTGCCGCCGCCGCGCCGCGTCGCGTCGACCAGCTCCGCGAGCAGCGCCGTCAGGTCCGTCGCCACCGCGCGCTCGCCGCCCTCGCCGCGCGCGAAGGCAAGATAGGCCTCGATCATCAGCTCCATGTCGGCGATGTCGGCCTTGAGCCCCTCGGCCTCCGGCCGGTCGCCGAGGAAGGCGAGCTGCAGCTTCATGCGCGTGAGCGGCGTGCGCAGGTCGTGCGAGACGCCGGCCAGCATCTCCGTGCGCTGCGCCAGCTGGCGGCGGATGCGCTCGCGCATGCGGTTGAAGGCGACGGCGGCGCGGCGCACCTCCGAGCCGCCCTCCGGGCGGAAGCTCGCCACCTCGATGCCGCGCCCGAAGGAGTCGGCGGCCTCGGCGAGGCGGTGGATGGGACGGATCTGGTTGCGCATGAAGATCACGGCGATGGCGAGCAGGATCGTGGCGCTGCCGAGCATCCAGAAGAGGAAGATCAGCGTCGTCGCGTTGAACAGGCGCTCGCGCGGCGCGGTGATGCGCATCACGCCGTCGGGCAGCTGCACGTCGATCGTCGCCCAGCGCTCGTAGTAGTCCACGCGCAGGTAGAGCGGCTTGGCGATGCGGTGCTGCAGCGTGCGCAGCAGCGTGCGCTCGATCGCCGTCTCCGCGTCGTCGAGCGTGGTGACGGTCTCCAGCCTGGCGCCCTTCTCGACCTTGACCTGGAGCTGCATCGCCGCCTCGGCGATCGCCAGCGTCTCGGAGCGCCAGTCCGGCTGCGTCTGGTAGTAGAAGAGAATGGTCTGCACGTCGCCGGCGACGCCGTCGGCCAGGCGCCGGTTCACCGTCTCGAAGTGCCGCTCGAAGAAGACGAAGGTCGTGATGATCTGCGTCAGGATCAGCGGCAGCACGATGATGATGAGCGCGCGGCCGAACAGCGAGCGCGGCAGCATGCGCTTGACCAGCGCTTGCGACTGGCCCTCGCTGCCGGTGCCGACGGTGCGGTCGGCGGCGGGGGGGAGCGGCGGAGCGGGCGCGATCGGGGTCTCAGCCATGATGCCTCGGTTCGTCCCGCCGATCCCCTGCGCTCGCTGCCGTGCCGCGCGACCGCATCAATCCGGCCGCAGCACGTAGCCGGCGCCGCGCACGGTCTGCAGGTAGCGCGGCACGCGCGGGTCGGGCTCGATCTTCTTGCGCAGCCGCGTCACCTGCACGTCGACCGTGCGCGGGTTGCCGTCCATGCCGCCGCGCTGCGACAGCTCCTCGCGCGAGAGCGTGGCGCCGCGCGCCAGCGCCAGCGCCTTCAGGAGCGTCGCCTCGGCCGAGGACAGCTTCACCGGCTGGCCGTCCTGCAGCAGCAGCTCGCGCCCGACGTCGAACAGGTGCGCGCCGAGCCGGATCACCGGCGCCGGCTCGGCCGGCGGGGCGGCGCGGGCGCGCGCCAGGATCGCCTTGATGCGCAGCACCAGCTCGCGCGGCTCGAACGGCTTGGCGAGGTAGTCGTCGGCGCCGCTCTCCAGCCCGGCGATGCGGTCCTCGACCTCGCCGCGCGCCGTCAGCAGCAGGATCGGCACGCGCCCCTGGCCCTCGCTGCTCCCGGCGGGCGGGCCAGAGGGGGGGGCCGCGCGCAGGGACCGGGTCAGCGCCAGCCCGTCCTCGCCCGGCATCATGACGTCGAGGACGATCAGGTCGAAAGCGAGCGCGTCGAGCTTGGCGCGCGCCTCCGCGCCGTCGCGCGCCACGGAGACGCGGAAGTCGCGCTCGGACAGGAAACGCTGCAGCAGCGCCAGCAGCCGCGCGTCGTCATCGACCACCAGGAGATGGGGCTGATCGTCGCTCATGCGCGCATGATAGCGCAGGCGCCGCGGGGAACGCGGGACCCCGTTAAAATTCTTGACGATCGTTATGTTCGCCGGAAAAATGCCTGAGTTGATTCGAGATCGCAGGAATTTTGCCATGACCCTCCCCTGGCGCAAGGACAGCCCGGCGCAGCCCAACGAGGCCGACATCGCCGATCTCCTGCAGCGATTCGACGCTGCCAAGCTCGAGCCGGCGCGCTGGACGCATCTGGCGCATCTCGCCGTCGGCGCGGCCCTGATCCGGCGCCTGGGCTACCTCGATGCCTGCCGCGCGATCCCCGGTCGGATCTGGCGGCTCAACGAGGCCTCGGGCGTGCCCAACAGCGACACGCGCGGCTATCACCACACCGTCACCATGGCGTTCCTGTGGGGCGTGTCGCGGGCGCTGGCGGCGCAGCCGGCCGACCTGCCGCTCGCCCAGCTCGTCGAGCGCATGGCCGGCACGGCGCTCGCCACCAAGCAGTTCCCGCTGGCCCATTACGGCTTCGAGCGGCTGTGGTCGGCCGAGGCGCGGCGCGGCTGGGTCGCCCCCGACCTGGCGCCGATGGACGGCGTCGATGCGGCGACCGCGGCCGTGTTCGTCGCCGCGGCGCCGGAGCGCGCGCAGGCGGCCGCCTGAGCGGCGGGGCGGAGCCCGGCATGGCTGCCGCCCTCGATGCCGCCGATCGGCGCATCCTGACCCTGCTGCAGGTCGACGCCAGCCTGTCGCATGCGCGCATCGGCGAGGCGGTCGGCCTCTCGGTCTCGGCCGTGAACGAGCGGGTGCGCAAGCTCGCCGCCGCCGGCGTCCTGCGCGGCTGGACGGTGGCGCTCGACCCGGCCGCGCTCGGTCTCGACCTGCTGGCCTTCATGCATGTCCTGCTGGAGAAGCCGACGGACACGAAGCCCTTCCTCGCCATGGTCGAGGCGACGCCGGAGATCCAGGAGTGCCACCACGTCACCGGCGAGTGGTCGCTGCTGCTCAAGATCCGCGTGCGCAACACGGCCGCGCTCGAGCGGCTGATCGGCGACCGCATCAAGGCGGTGCCGGGGGTGGCGCGCACGCTGACGCTGATCGCGCTGTCCTCGCCGAAGGAGACGGGGGCGCTGCCGCTCAAGGGACAGGAGGGCTGACCGGGCGCCGGTGCCGCGCCCTATCCGCGCCGCGGCAGCCGTGCCGGCACCGGGCCGCCGGCGCGCGCCATCGCCTGGCGCTCCCGCGCGAAGGCCTCGGCGAGCCGCTTGCGGTCGGCCGGCTCGATCAATCCCAGCATCACCGTGCGGAAGCCCTCGACCGCCTCCGCTCCGGCCTCGCGATAGGCTTGCGCCAGGCGCGTGCGCTGGGCCGCCGCCAAGCTCTCCTCGAGCGACCGGCCGCGCTCGGTCAGCTCGAGCATGCGCTGGCGCCGGTCGGCGGTGCCGCGGCTCTGCTGCACCAGGCCCTGCGCCTGCAGCTCCTTGACGACGCGCGCCAGGCTCTGCTTGCGCACGCGCAGCAGCGCCAGCAGGTCGCCGACCGCCAGCTTGGGACGGCGCGCCAGCGCCATCAGCGCCCGGTGATGCGCGCGCCCCAGCCCCTCCGCCGCCAGAGCCTCGTCCGTCACGGCGCCGAGATCGCGGCGGACGAAGAACAGCAGGTCGATCCCCTGCCGCAGCTCCTCCTCGCGCAGGAACAGCGGATTGACTGCTGCTTTGAGATCAGCCATGCGCGCCCTTCAGATTGACGCAGGGGAACGGTTTCGACACTCTGCGCTTAACAGAAATGTGCGTCTTCGCATGCTTCCGCGCAACGATCCTGCGTGAAGGGTCGGCCAGCCGGGGCAGCGGGAACGTGCGCCTCCCTGGCGCCCTCCGGCGCCCTGACAGCTCCCCTCTTGGGCCTGCGCCCAAGCGGGTCAGGTGAAAGGCTCTACCGATGTCCCTCGTGCCCTTCGACGACCGCGACGGCTGGATCTGGATGGACGGCAAGCTGGTGCCCTGGCGCGACGCCAAGGTGCATGTCCTGACCCATGCGCTGCACTACGGCTCGGCCGTGTTCGAGGGCGAGCGCGCCTATGGCGGCACCATCTTCAAGGCGAAGGAGCACGGCGAGCGCCTCGCGCGCTCGGCCGAGATCCTGGGCTTCCAGCTCCCCTACACGCCGGCGCAGCTCGACAAGGCGGCGGCCGAGACCATCGCCGCCAACAAGATCATCGACGGCTATGTCCGCCGCATCGCCTGGCGCGGCTCGGAGGTGATGGGCGTGTCGGCGCAGCAGTCGAAGATCCACGTCGCCATCGCGACCTGGCTGTGGCCGAGCTACTTCCCGATGGAGCAGCGCCTGAAGGGCATCCGCCTGACGATCGCCAAGTACCGCCGGCCGTCGCCCGACACCATCCCCTGCATGTCGAAGGCGATCGGCCTCTACATGATCTGCACGATCTCCAAGCACGAGGCGGAGAACCAGGGCTTCGCCGACGCGCTGATGTTCGACTACCGCGGCTACGTCGCCGAGGCGACCGGCGCCAACGTGTTCTTCGTCAAGGACGGCAAGCTGCACACGCCGAAGCCCGACTGCTTCCTCGACGGCGTGACGCGCCAGACGGTGATCGCGCTGGCGAAGAAGCGCGGCATCGAGGTGGTCGAGCGGCACATCCGCTCGGAGGAGCTGGTCACCTTCGAGGAGTGCTTCCTCTGCGGCACCGCGGCCGAGGTGACGCCGGTCGCCGAGGTCGCCGGCAAGATGTTCACGGTCGGCCAGATTACCCGCCAGATGCTCGCCGATTACGACGCGCTGACGCGCTCGAACGCCAAGGTCGCGGCGTAGGGGCCGACCGCCCCCCTCTCCCGGCGCAGCCGGGGGAGGGAATGGGCCCGCGCGCTGGAAGGGTGGGGGCGGGCGGCCGGCGACGGAACCGCCGTGCCTGCCGATCGCACCGCATGCCGCCCTACGCCCGATCGGCCAATCCTACCGCGCGCAAGCACCGCGCGCTCGCGCGGCGCCTTCGAGCGGAGCGCAGCCGCGACGGCGGCGACGAACGCTGCGGGCGGATCGAACGGCGGCTGGAACTGACGGACACTCACGCCTGCCGTTGCAAACCGATGATGGGCAGGCCAACCATTGGCGAAGCGCACGGCAGCTGGGAAAGACAGAATTAAGTTAGGCGTCCCACTACTGTCCGGCTAATTGTCGAATAGATTCAGTTGGTTACCAGGCCAAGTCATGGTTGGCGCAGACGGTTGCTCGGCAAGCAATTGAGCCAGAGGGATTTTTTCGAAGATGGTGACGCTCAGCATCTGCAGGATTGTGTAGAGGGTCGCCGTCAGCCCGAGGCGCTTCTTGACGATGGCGATGAGGACGTAGACAGCGACGGCGATCCAGATCTGCGTC
>JAEULF010000100.1 GCA_016793965.1 Alphaproteobacteria bacterium
CATCAGGCGCGGCGGCAGCGTGTAGCGCCCCGTGCGCTTGAGGTGCTGCCCGGCCCAGCCCGCGGAGAGCGTCGAGGAGAGCATCAGCCCGATCATCAGCAAGCCGACCGAGCTGGCCGAGAGCTGCAGCGTGATCTTGAGGTAGACCGGCACGAGGGTGGAGATGGCGATGAAGCTGCCGAACGCCAGGAACATCGACAGGAAGAGCGGCGCCAGCACGGGGTCCTTCAGGAAGCGCGGCGGCATGATCGGCTCGGCCGCGCTGCGCTGGCGGCGCCAGAACAACGCTCCTGCCGCAAGCGAGACCGCGACGAGCCCCGCCGTCGGCAGCGAGACCCAGGGGAAGATGCGGCCGCCGAAGGACAGCGTCAGCAGGAAAGCGAGCGCGCTCGTCGCGAACAGTGCCATGCTTCCCAGGTCGATCCGGCCCCGGCTCGTGCGCGGCGGCAGCTTGCGCAGCGCCCGGTCGGCGACGAGCAGCGCGACGGCGCCCATCGGCAAGTTGATCCAGAAGATCCAGGTCCAGTCGAGGAACTCCGTGATGACGCCGCCAAGCGTCGGGCCGAGGACCGAGGCGAGGCCCCAGGTGGTCGCGAAGTAGGCGCTGTAGCGGGCGCGCTCGCGCGGGCTGACGATGTCCGCGACCGTCGCCTGGGCGAGCGTGATGAGCCCGCCGCCACCGAGTCCTTGCAGCGCGCGGGCGGCGATCAGCAGCCCCATCGACGGCGCCGCCGCGCACAGGACCGAGCCCGCGAGGAAGATGAACAGGCAGAGCAGCAGCATCGGCCGGCGGCCATAGAGGTCGCTGAGCTTGCCGAGGATCGGCGTCGCGCAGGTCGCGGCCAGCAGATAGGACGTGACGACCCACGAGATCAGGGCGAAGTCGCCGAGATCGGCGGCGATCGCCGGCAGGGCCGTGGCGATGATCGTCTGGTCGAGCGCGGAGAGGAACAGCGCAATCAGGCAGCCGACGATGACGGTGCGGATCTCGCCTTGCGACAGGGTCATGCGCTGGCCGCCGGTTCGAGGATCGGTCGGACTGCATAGGGGCAGCTTCGCTCCGGCGCAAGCGCGCGCCCCGCGATGCGGCCATGCGGCCGTCGTCGCGCCTCGCCTGGCTCCGCGTCAGCTAGACTACCGGCACAGCGCGGCACGATCGGGCGGCAAGACCCGACAGCGCGCTGGAGCACCGGGCGGAACGCAGGGAAGCGCAGGCAGCGGCATGATCGGATCATTGGCGGGCAGGTCCGCGGTCGTCACCGGCGGCGCCAGCGGAATCGGCGAGGCTTGCGCGCGCGTCCTGGCGGAGCGCGGCGCCGTGGTGGCGATCGCCGACATCGACCGAGCGCGCGGCGAGGCGGTCGCCGCGGCGATCGGCGGCCGCTTCGTCCATATGGACGTGGGCGCGGCGGAGTCGGTGGAGTCCGGCGCGGCCGAGTGCGAGCGGCTGCTCGGCCCGGTCGCGATCGTCGTCACCAGCGCCGGCGTGCTGCAGCGGCCGCTGCCGCCGGAAGAGCTGCCGCTCGAGGTCTACGACCGGGTCACGGCGATCGACCAGCGCGGCACGTACCTGACGGCCGTCGCCTTCGGCCGGCGCATGGCGCTGCGCGGCAGCGGCGCGATCATCACCATCGCGTCGATCGCCGGCATGCGCTCGATGCCGCTGCACGCCTACGCCCCGGCCAAGGCTGCGGTCATCAGCATCACCGAGAGCCTGGCCGCCGAATGGGGCCGCTCAGGCGTGCGCATCAACGCCGTTTCGCCCGGCTTCACGCGCACGCCGGCTCTGCAGCAGGCGATCGACAAAGGGGAGCGCGACCCGACCGCGCTCGAGCAGAACGCGGCGCTCGGCCGCCTGGTCGAGCCGCTCGAGATCGCCAAGGTGGTCGCTTTCCTGGCGTCCGACGAGGCTTCGGCAATGACGGGCGCCAACGTGCCGGTCGATTGCGGCTGGCTCGCCGCGCCGTCCTGGCACACCTATGGCGGCCTGCGAGCCAGGCGCGGCAACTAGCCGATAGCCGTGGTCAATCTCAGCGCCTTCGCCCACTATCATGCGCGGCTGACGCCGGACCGCACGGCCGTTGTCTACGGCGATCTCACGATCTCCTGGCGCGACTTCGCGGAGCGGATCGGCCGCCTGGCCGCTCTCCTCCATGCGCGCGGTGTGGCGCCGGGCGACCGGGTGGCCGCCTGCATGAAGAACGCGCCAGCCTTCCTCGACCTCGCCTTCGCCTGCAGCCAGGTCGGCGCCGTCTTCCTGCCCGTCAACTACCGTCTCGCCGCCGCGGAGATCGAATACATCCTCGCCAACGCCGAGGCGAAGTTGCTCTTCGCCGACGAGGAACTGGCGGCGCAGACGCAATCCTTCGCCCCGCGAATCCTGCTGGACGACCGGGCCCAGCGGGACAGCCGGGCGCTCGCGCCGGACGGCGCGGCACCGCCGCCCATCGCCATGTGCCGGCCGGATGACCTGTTCCGCCTGATGTACACCTCCGGCACGACCGACCGGCCGAAGGGCGTGATGCACAGCTATTCCAACCTCTACTGGAAGTGCATGGACCACGTCGTGGCGCTGGGCCTGACTTCCGCCGACCGGCTTGCGATCGCGGGGCCGCTCTACCATGTCGGCGCTTTCGACCTGCCGGGCATCGCCGTCCTCTGGGTCGGCGGCATGGTCTCGATCCTGCGCGATTTCGACCCGGCCGCGTTCCTCGGCGCCGTCGAGCGGGACCGGCTGACGGGAGCCTGGCTGGCACCCGTCATGCTTTCGCGGGCCCTCGCGCTTGACGGGCGGGCGCGGTACGACCTGTCGAGCCTGCGCTGGTGCATCGGCGGCGGCGAGCGCACGCCCGAGCCGCGCATCCGCGCCTTCGCGGGCCTGTTCCCGAAGGCCCGCTACATCGACGCCTACGGCCTAACCGAATCCTGCAGCGGCGACACGTTCATGGAGCCAGGTCGCGAGATCGAGAAGATCGGCTCCACCGGGCGGGCCACGCCGCATGTCGCGCTCTCGATCCGCGACGAGCGCGGCGCGGAGATCGCGGCGGGACAGGAGGGCGAGATCTGCCTGCGCGGGCCCAAGGTCACGCGGGGCTACTGGCGCGACGAAGAGAAGACGCGCGCGAGCTTCTGGGGCGACTGGTTCAGGACGGGCGACGTCGGCCATCTCGACGCCGAGGGCTTCCTCTACCTGACCGACCGCAAGAAGGACATGATCAAGAGCGGCGGCGAGAACATCGCCTCCTCGGAGGTCGAGCGCGTGGTCTACATGCTGCCGGAGATCGCGGAGGCCGCGGCGATCGGCGTGCCGGACGAGCGTTGGGGCGAGCGGCCGGTGGTCGTCGCGGTGCTGCGCGAGGGCGCTGCGCTGACGGCGGACGACCTCCAGGCGCATTGCCGCCAGCACCTCGCCGGGTTCAAGGTGCCGAAGGAGCTGCACCTGCGCACGGTCCTGCCGCGCAACCCCTCCGGCAAGGTGCTGAAGCGCGTGCTGCGCGAGGAGCTCGCGCGCGGCCCCTAGGCACGCCGTCGCGCCGACATCGCAGGCAAGGGAGCAGTTCGGATGGCCAATTTCCGCGTCGGGATCTCGCCCAACATGCGAGACTCCCAGGGCAAGCCCGTGTTCGACCCGGCGGCGCTCGAAGTTCTCGACGATCCCGCCGTCGCCTGGGAGTACCTGCCGTCCTTCGAGGCGGAGTTCTCCGCTGCGACGGCGGCGACCTATGACGCGCTCTGCGTCATGCAGAGCCGGGTGACGCGCGCCACCTTCTCAGGCGGCAAGAGCCGCTTGAAGCTCGTCGCGCGCTTCGGCGTCGGCTACGACACCATCGACGTGCCGGCCTGCACCGAGAACGGCGCGATCCTGACGATCGCGCCCGACGGCATCCGCCGTCCCATGGGCACGGCCGTGCTCACCATGGTCCTGGCGCTCGCCCAGAAGCTCGTCATCAAGGACCGCATGACGCGCGAAGGGCGCTGGGCGGAGAAGCAGGACCACATGGGCATGGGCCTGACCGGTCGCGTCATCGGCTTGGTCGGCTTCGGCAACATCGGGCAGGAAGTGGCGCACTTGGCCTCGCCCTTCGAGGCGAAGCTGGTCGCGCACGACCCGTTCCCGGACCGCGCGGCTGCCGCGCGGCTCGGCGTGCGGCTGGTCGATCTCGACGCGCTGCTGCGCGAGGCGGACTTCGTCTGCGTCCTCTGCCCGCTGAGCGACAAGACGCGCGGGCTGATCGGCCCGCGCGAGCTCGGCCTGATGAAGCGGACGGCCTATCTCGTCAGCATGGCGCGCGGGCCCATCGTTCAGGAGCGGGCGCTCTACGAGGCGCTGGCGGCGCGCCGCATCGCCGGCGCCGGCATGGACGTCTTCGAGCAGGAGCCGACCCCGCCCGACAACCCGATCCTGAAGCTCGACAACGTGATCGTGGCGCCGCACGCGCTCTGCCACACCGACGAGTGCATGACGCGGCTCGCCCGCAGCGCCTTCGGCGCCGCGGTCGCGGTGGCGCGGGGCCGCGTCCCGCCCTATGTCGTCAACCCGCAGGCGCTGCAGCATCCCGCGCTCAGGGGACTCGCTCAGGCGAAGGCCTTGTAGAGGAACCAGACACCGCCGCCGGCGACGATCGCCTCGAGCATCCAGACATGCACCTGCATCGGCATGCGGCCGAGCAGCCATCGCGCCACGAAGGCGCCGGGGATGGTGCAAAGGCCGACCAGAGCGCCGATCAGGGCGAGCCGCAGATCGAGCAGGCTCGCCGTGCCGAACACGGCAATCTTGAGGAGGTTGAGCACGAAGGCGACGGCCGCGTCCGTGGCGATCACCGCGCTCCCGGCGAGGCCGGCGGCGAGGAGCCCGCCCACGAGGATGATGCCGGTGCCGCTCGCGGCGCCGGCGACGGCGCCGTGCAGCAGACCCAGGCCGGCGAAGCCTAGGCCGCCGAGGGCGATCGCGCGGCCATCGAGCGCCCGGCGCAGCGGCAGCATGGCCAGCGCGATGACGCCGAGCAGCCCGGCGATCGCGCGCTCGGGCAGCAGCGTGTAGAGCGAGGCGCTGGCGAGCGCCGCGGGGATCGTGCCGACGAGGATGCGCAGGACGACCCGGCGCTCGACGTCGCGCCAGAAGGCCCAGACGCGGCCGCCATTCGTCAGCAGCATGCCGATGGCCATGCACGGGATGACGTTGGCGATGCCGACGATCGGCGCCAGCGCCACCGGCAGCACGAGGCCCACGCCGAAGCCGGTCAGCCCGCCGAGGATCGAGGTCAGGAACGCAGCGGCAGCGGCGATCGCCATGTCCGGCGTGAGCAGCGACGCCGCCAGCGCGCCCAGGCTGCTGTCGCTCATGTCACGAGGTCCCAGAGCTGGTCGAGGGCAGCCGCGTAGCCGGAGCGCGGCGGGAAGGCGAGGGCGCGCGACGCTGCGCCGTCGGCCCAGAGCAGCTCCGAATGCTCGGCGCTCAGCACGATGTCGCCGTCGCGGTAGCGGCACAGCCGGCCGAGGATGAAGGTGAAGGCGGCGTCGGATTCCTGCCAGCGGGTCCAGGAAACGGTCTCGCGGCCGAGGGCGACGCGAAAGCTGGGTCCAAGCTCCTCGCGCAGCTCGCGCGCCAGGACGTCAGCATGGTCCAGAGTCTCCTCGCCGACGTCGATCCGGCCGCCGGGCAGCTCCCAGCAGCCGGTATCGGCCTCGCGCAGGAAGAGCACGCGGCCGTCGCGCACGATGAAGGCCTTGAGGCTCACCTGGAAGCGCTGGATCGCGCGGCGCATGGCATGGCTCTCGGCAGTGAGGCAGTGGGTGCGGGCCCGGCGCCCGTGGGCGCGACAGGCAGTGCCGTCAATCCAGGTCGCGGAACGGCGCCTCGCGCAGCGCCAGGAAGTCCTTGAGCGGCATCTCCTTGAGCCGGCGCATCCACAGCCGCCCGGCCGCGCTGGCGTGCAGCGCTGCCATCTGCTCCTTGTTCGACGACCATGATTGCGCGAGCCCGGCCAGGCGCTGTTGCTCGTTCAGGCTCGCCTTGGCATGGCGGATCGCCGGCAGCGGCATGCGCGCCAGCTTGGCGGCAAGGCGCCGCGCCTCCGGCATCAAGCGGTGGGCGGGGACAGCCTTGTTGACGAGATGGATGCGGGCAGCCTCGCGCCCGTCGATCAGGTCGCCCGTGTACATGAGCCAGCGCACGTGCCGCATCGGCACGAGCCAGGGCAGCATCAGCGAGGGCGGGCCCGAGACGTGCCGCACCTCCGGCTCGCCGAGCCTGGCGTCCTCGTCGGCGATCGCCAGGTCGCAGCACAGCATCAGCTCGAGCCCGCCGGCCAGCGCGAAGCCGTTGACGGCAGCGACGATCGGGATCGGCGCATCGTAGACGGCCATCAGCCGGTCGCAGTTCGCCTGGATGTCCTTGCGCCAGCCCTCGACGCCCATCTCGAAGTCGTCGCCGTTCAGGTCGAAGCCCGTCGTGAAGGCGCGGCCGGCGCCGGTCAGGATCATGGCGTTGATCGCCGGGTCGGCGGCGGCGCGATCGACCGCATCCATCAGCTCGTCGAGCAGCTTCCCGTTGAGCGCGTTGAGCTTCTCCGGCCGGTTCATGGTCACGGTGACGAAGCTGTCGCGGGCATCCGGCTCGTAGGTCAGGCAGGCATAGGTCATCGCGGGCCCCGGCGGTCATGGGACGGGGAGGCTACTCCATCAGTCGAAGCGGAGCACCTGCGGCGGCGGCGGGTCGGCATAGAGCGCTTCGACTGCGGCCGCGCGGCGCTCCAGCGCCACGCGCTGGTTGAGGTAGCCCTTGTCGTTGATCTCGCCCTCCGCCTGAGACGGTGCCTCGTCGAGCAGAAGCGCCCGGGCGATGCGGGCGCTCGATCCGGCCTGCCCGGCATTGTGGCGCGCGATGGCCGCAGCGATGGCTGCGCTGTCGGCGCCGGCGGCGACGAAGCACAAGGCCGCCAGCCGGTCGCGGCCGCTGCCGGCGACGGCGACGTCCTGGAGGTGCGGCGCGGCGGCGGCGAGCAGCGCCAGCCGCAGAGGCCCGACGGAGACCCAGGTGCCGCTGGTCAGCTTGAAATCCTCGGCGACGCGACCGTCGAACACCAAGCCGCGCGCCGGCGCGGCGTCGTCGAGGAAGCGCACGGCGTCGCCGGTGCGCCAGAAGCCTTCCTCGTCGAATGCCTGGGCGGTCACCGCCGGCGCTCGCCAGTATCCCGGGAACACGTTGGGGCCGCGCACGCGCGCCTCGCTCTTGGCGCCGCTGGGGACGAGCTTCACCTCGTAGCCCGGCAGCGGCAGGCCCACAGCGCCCGGCCGGTCGGTCGGGAAGTGCACCATGCAGATGGTCGAGCCGGCCTCGGTGGCGCCCCAGCCGGAGGTCAGCGCTATCGGCCGGCCCTGCCGGTCGGCCGCGCCGTCCACGAGCGCGCGCAGCCGCTCCCAGAGCGGAACGGGCATCGCGGCGCCGGCAATGAAGATGGCGTTGAGGCGCCGGAAGAAGGCCTCGCGCAGGTCGTCCTCGGCCTCCAGGCGCGGCACCAGCAGCTCGAAGGCGCGCGGCACGCTGAGGTACAGCGTGGGGGCGACCTCGCGCAGGTGCGCCGCCGTGCGCCCGATCAGCGCGGGCGTCGGCCGGCCGTCGTCGAACCAGTAGGTGCCGCCGTTCCACAGGACCTTGTGCACGTTGTCGTTGCCGCCGAAGGTGTGGTGCCAAGGCAGCCAATCCAGGATCTCCGGCGGCGGTGCCGCGAGGAAGGGCCAGATCTGCAGGATCGCCTGCTGGTTGGCCGCCAGCATCCGATGCGTCGTGATGACGGCCTTGGGCGTCCCGGTCGAGCCAGAGGTGAAGAACAAGGCGGCGACATCGTCCGGGCGGAGCGCGCGCCAACGCCCTGAGGCCGCGGGATCGTCAGGTCCGGCGCGCAACGCAGCGCAGGCCACCGGAGCGGCCCCGGCGGCGCGTGCGATCGCTGGGTCGGCGCTGGCGATGGCGCCGGGCGTCGCCAGCGCCAGCATCGCGCGCAGCTTGTCGCGGCCGCCGGGCTGCGCCAGCAGGCCGGGCGCCATGGGCACGAAGGGGATGCCCGCGCGCATCGCGCCGAGCCGCAGCAGCGCGTTGTCCAGTCCGTTCTCCAGCACCAGCGCCAGCGGCCGCTCGGGCGTCAGCCCGAGGCTGGCCAGTCCCGTGGCGATCCGCGCGCTGGCGTCGCCGAGCGCTGCGTAGGTCAAGCGCTCCCACCCGGCGCCGGCCGGAGCGGCGAAGGCGACGCGGTCCGGCCGCTCGGCGACCCAATGCATCATGCGCGCGATCATCAGCGGATAGGGCTCGGCCAGCGCCAGGCCGGATCGCAAGAGCAGCGCGCCGTC
>JAEULF010000107.1 GCA_016793965.1 Alphaproteobacteria bacterium
CGCCATGCCCTTGACCATCTGCTGCGTCACGGCGCCCTTGACCGAGAGGCCGAAGAACGCGTCGGCACCCTCCATCGCGTCGCCGAGCGTGCGCTTGCTCGTCTTCACGGCATGCGCCGACTTCCACTGGTTCATGCCCTCAGTGCGTCCCTGGTAGATGACGCCCTTGGTGTCGCAGAAGATGATGTTCTCGCCCGGCATGCCGAGCGACTTCAGGATGTCGGCGCAGGCGATGCCGGCGGCGCCGGCGCCGTTGATGACCAGGCGCGTGCGCTTGAGGTCGCGGCCGGTGATCTGCAGAGCGTTGATCAGCCCGGCCGAGGCGATGATCGCCGTGCCATGCTGGTCGTCGTGGAACACCGGGATGTCGAGCAGCTCCTTCAGCCGCTCCTCGATGATGAAGCAGTCCGGCGCCTTGATGTCCTCCAGGTTGATGCCGCCGAAGGTCGGGCCGAGGTAGCGCACGCTGGCGATGAAGGCGTCGACGTCCTTCGTGTCGACCTCAAGGTCGATCGAGTCGATGTCGGCGAAGCGCTTGAAGAGGACGGCCTTGCCTTCCATCACCGGCTTGGACGCGAGCGCGCCGAGGTCGCCCAGCCCGAGGATCGCGGTGCCGTTCGTGATCACGGCGACCAGATTGCCGCGCGCCGTGTAGTCGTAAGCGGCGTCGGGCCGCTTGGCGATGTGCAGGACGGGTATGGCGACGCCCGGGGAGTAGGCCAGCGAGAGGTCGCGCTGCGTCGCCATCGGCTTGGTCGGGACGATCTCGAGCTTGCCTGGCTTGCCGCGCGTGTGGAAGTCGAGCGCCTCGTCTTCGGTGATCTGGTTGGTCGGGTTCTCGGACATCCGCACTTCTCGCATTCGTTATGGTTGTTGGCGCGACATCGCCCCGTGCCGCGCCGCGCCGGCGCGCACGGATGGTCGGGACGGTCGTCGACGGCTTTCCCCCGGCTGAGAGCGGTCGCTCGCGCGCCGCGTCTTCTCGTCGTTCTCCGGGATCGACGTTATCGGTGCGGGGCGCCGGGGTCAAAGCAGTGATCCCGCAACGCAGCACGGCGCCCTCTGGCGCAGCCGAGCGACGGCTCCGCTCAGGACCGCTTGCGCAGCAGCCCAGCCTGCTCCATGCGCGCGCGCGCCTGCTGGATCCACGTCGCCTGGCGGTCGAGGCGGACCGACAGCTCAGTGAGCTGTCCCTTCAGGCGCATGCGGTCGGCTGTCTGGCGGTCGCGGTCGTCGCGCAGCGCGGCGAGCGCCTCGCGCGTCCGCGCCAGATCGTCGCGCACGCGATCCCGTTCCTGCCTGGCCAGGTCGCGCGCGGCCTCGGATGCGCGCAGCGCCTCGGTGAGCGCGCTTCGCTCCGGGCCGTCGACGGGAGCCGGCCGTGCCGCCAGCTCGTTGCGCAGGAGCTGCACCTCGCGCTCCAGCGCTTCGCGCTCCGTGCGCACGCGCGCAAGTTCCTGCTCCAGTCGAACATCGATGTCCCTGGCGGCGGCCCGGTCCACGGCGGGACTATCGGCCGCTGGGTGTTCCTGGGCGGCACGGTCGGCGTGTGCGCGCTCCGCCGGCGACTCGCGCGCCGCGCCGCGGGCCGCCGCCATGCCGCTGCCGGGGTGCCAGACGCGCTCGCTGGCGGTATCGGCGAGATCGAGCGGCACTGCGCCGTCGCTTTCGGTCGACGGCGCTTGCGGCGATGCGTCGGGCGGCGCCAGGTGGCCGATCGGGGCGCCTTGCGCGGCCGCGCGCTGCTCCAACGTCTCGATCGCGGTGGCGAGGGCGTCGCGTTCCGCCCGCGCGACGGCGATCTCCTCGCGCATCGCCTCAATCTCGTCCTGCAATTCGACGGCGTGCTGCTCGGCCTGCCGCACGCGGGCCTCGGCCGCGGCGCGGATAACGGCCATTTGGTCGTCGAGGGAGGTCGTGGCAACGAGCGCCTCGGTCCAGCGGCGGTTGAGCTGCGCGGCGAAGCCGTCCATGAGCTGGCGCAGCGGGTCGGGCAGCGCTGGGACCGCCGTGGTCAACGGCACGACATTGCCGCTGCCGGCGGGCCGGTCGCGCCGGGCCCTGCGCCACTCCACGAGGATCTCGTGGATGGTCGAGTTCGATCCGCCGCCGATCAGGTCGCGAACGGCGGTCACCGTCACCTTGTCGCCTCTGCGGGAGAGGTCGTCGGCAGCTTGGAACACGGCGTCGCGCGTGGCGATACGTTCCCTGGGCACGAGTCCCCCGTTGCGATCCGATGGCGGGCAGCGGCGCGGCCGCGACAGGACATGCTGCCGTGCGCTGGCGTAACCGTTACATAAGCCAGTAAACATCTTCTTGCGGGCGAGCCGCGGACCTCGGGGAAGTGCGGTTTTTTGCAGGAGTCGGCGCTTGAATCTCTCAGCGCAGTTTCAATCCGTAATTCCTGCGCCCGACGAGGTCGCGGAGGGAGGGCTCGAGCGCGGCGGCGACCCGACCGGTTCGCCCCTGATGCAGCAGTACCAGCGGATCAGGGCCGAGCATGTGGGCTGCCTCCTCTTCTATCGGATGGGGGATTTCTACGAGCTGTTCTTCGACGACGCGGTCGCAGCCGCGGCGGCGCTCGACATCACCCTGACCCATCGCGGCGTGCATGCCGGCAAGCCGATTCCCATGGCCGGCGTTCCCGTGCATGCCGCGGACGCCTATCTCGCTCGGCTGATCCGAAAGGGATTCAAGGTCGCCGTCGCCGAGCAGATCGAGGATCCGGCTGCGGCGCGCCGGCGCGGCGCCAAGGCGGTCGTCGAGCGCGCCGTCGTTCGCATCGTGACGCCGGGCACGCTGACCGAAGACAGCCTGCTCGACGCCCGCGCCAACAACTACCTGGCGGCCCTGGCCGAGGTCGGCGGCACCATGGGGCTGGCCTGGCTCGACCTGTCCACCGGCAGCTTCTGCTGCGAGCCCGTCGGACCGGGGCCTGCGACGCTCGCCGCTGCGCTCGCGCGGATCGCGCCCGGCGAGATCCTGTTGCCCGATCGGCTGCAGCAGCGCGACGACGTGACCGCGGCCCTCAGCGCGGCAAGCGCGGCGATATCCGCGTTGCCTGCGGCGCGGTTCGACGAGATCGCGGCGCATCGCAGTCTCATCGAAGCCTACGGCGTCACGACGCTCGACGGCTTCGGCACCTTCGGCCGCGCCGAGATGACGGCAGCCGGCATCCTCGTCGACTACGTCGCGCTGACGCAGAACGGCCGGCTGCCGCCGCTGCAGCCGCTGCAGGCGGCTGCCGCCCAGGGCGTGATGCAGATCGATCCGGCGACGCGCCGCACGCTCGAGCTGGTCCGCAACCTGGCCGGCGACCGAGCCGGCTCTCTGCTCGGCGCGATCGACCGCACGGTGACGGGCGCCGGCGCGCGCCTTCTCGCCGGCCGCCTGGCCGCACCCCTCCTGGACGTCCAGGCCATCGGCGCCCGGCTCGACCTCGTTGAATGGATGCTGGCGCGCGAGGATTTGCGCTCGGACCTGCGCGCGCAGCTGCGCGGCGTGAGCGACCTCGAGCGCGCGATGTCAAGGCTGGCGCTCGGGCGCGGCGGGCCGCGCGACCTGGCCGGGATCCGCGACGGGCTGCGCGCGGCCGGCACGATCCGCGCCTCGCTTGAAGCCGCGCGCCGCGGCGCTCCGATGCCGGGCGGCGTCGTCGAGCTCGACGCGGCGCTGCGCGATCTCGGCGATCACGCGGCTCTCGTGGCCAAGCTCGCCGCCGCCCTGGCCGTGGAGCTGCCGCTGCACGCCCGTGACGGCGGCGCGATCGCCGCAGGCTACGCGCCGGCTCTCGACGCCCTGCGCGAGGCGCGGGACGAGAGCAGGCGCCTGATCCTGTCGCTCGAGGCGCGCTACCGCGAAGCGACCGGGATCGCCTCGCTCAAGATCCGGCACAACAACGTGCTCGGCTACTTCGTCGAGGTCACGTCCGCCAACATCGACCGCATTGCCGCGAATGGCGCGAATCTCTTCATCCATCGCCAGGCCATGGCAACCGGCGCACGCTATGCCACGGTCGAGCTCGGCGAGCTCGAGACCCGCCTCTCTGGCGCTGCGGACAAGGCGCTCGCCCTGGAGCAGGAGCTGGTCGAGGCGCTCGTCAGCGACGTGAAGTCGGACGCGGCGGCGATCGCGGCAGCGGCGAGGGCGCTGGCGACCCTCGACGTCGCCGCCGCCCTCGCCGATCTTGCCGCTGCGCGGCGCTGGGTCCGGCCGTCGATCGCGGCGGATGCCGCGTATGCCGTCGAGGGGGGGCGCCACCCCGTCGTCGAGGCGGCGCTCGACGGGAGCGGCACCGCCTTCGTCGCCAATGATTGCGACCTGGCCGAGGATCGCCGGCTATGGCTCATCACCGGCCCGAACATGGCCGGCAAGTCGACCTTCCTGCGGCAGAATGCCTTGATCGCAGTGCTGGCGCAGATCGGCTCGTTCGTGCCGGCGACGCAGGCGCGGATCGGCGTCGTCGACAAGCTGTTCGCGCGCGTCGGCGCGGCCGACGACCTTGCGCGCGGCCGCTCGACCTTCATGGTGGAGATGGTCGAGACGGCTGCCATCCTGAACCAGGCGACGGCGCGCTCGCTCGTGATCCTGGATGAGATCGGCCGCGGCACGGCGACCTACGACGGCCTGTCGATCGCCTGGGCCGTGGTCGAGCACTTGCACGACGCGAGCCGCTGCCGCGCCCTGTTCGCCACGCATTTCCACGAGCTGACGAGACTTGCAGCGAAGCTCCCGGCGCTCAGCTGCCGGACCATGCGCGTCAAGGAGTGGAAAGGCAGCGTCGTGTTCCTGCACGAGGTCGTGCCAGGGACGGCCGACCGCTCCTACGGCATCCACGTGGCGCGGTTGGCCGGCCTGCCGCCGGCCGTGCTGCGCCGGGCGACGGCGATCCTGAAGCAGCTCGAGGCATCGGCGCCGGCGGGCGGCCCGCGCCTGGTCGAGGAGCTGCCGCTCTTCGCTGCTTCCCCGGCGCCGCCGGAGGCGGATGCAGCGATGCCGTCCGCAGCGGAGGCGCGCCTGGCCGAGATCGATCCCGACGCGCTGACGCCGCGCCAGGCGCACGACCTGCTCTACGAGCTGAAGCGAATGCTCGCTGAAGGCTGAGCCGGTCTCAGCGCAGTAGGTCGATCGTGCCGTCGCCGAATTGCGCCTGGGTGTCCGAGCGCGACCAGATCGCGACGTTGCCGGCGCTGCTGATCATGCCGTTGCGCGCGGAGATGACTTCCTGGCCGTTGAAGAAGACGCGCAGGCGGTCGCCCTCGGCCCGCATGCGCAGCGCGTGCCAGAAGCCCTTCGCGATCGGCACGTCGGCGCTGGCTATGGTCGAGCGGTTGGCGTTGACCACGAAGGAGAGCTCGATCTTGCGCGCGCGCGGATTGATGGCGGCAAGATAGTAGGTGCTGGGATCGCGGACGCGAACGGCGATGCCGCTCTGGTGGTCGCCGCTCTCCGTGAGCTGCTTGATGCGCAGCGTGATGTCCACGTCCGTTGCTCGGTAGGCGTCGTTGATGCAGAGCGCGTAGCGGTTGAACCCGTTGTCGCGGGCGACTTCGGTCACCGCGCGTCCGCCGAAGGAGTCGCGGTCGGCGACGACCTGCCAGCGCGACGGCTTCCCCTGGGTGAAGGCCGGCCGGCAGCGATCGGGCGCTCCGCCGGTGCTGGCGACGTCGGTGAAGAACTTGAGGGCTCGGGGCTCTGCCCGCGCGTCCTGCGGCGCGCAGAGCGCTGCGACGACCAGCAGCAAGAACGCGGCGCGCGCCATGGCAATCCCCCGGAAGAGCTTTCTTGGCGCCGACCGCAGCGGGGCGCGTCGGCTCCAGGATGGGTCAAGCCCCCGGACGCTGTCCAGGGGCTGCCATCGGGATCGACGGCGTGCCTAGAGAACGAGCCGAATCACTGCGCCAGCCGCGGCGCTGGCGGCGAGCGTCCAGATCATGCCTACGCGGAACCGCAGCATGGCGACCATGGCGCCGAGCGACAGCACGGCCGCGCCCCAGTCGATCGTGGCCCAGCGCGGCCATGCGAGCGACAGCGGCCCAGCCTCCAACGCCCCGACCTCGCGGAACAGCACGTGCAGCGCGAACCACACCGCGAGATTGAGGATGACGCCGACGACGGCGGCGGTGATGGTCGACAGCGCCGCCGCCAGCAGCTTGTTCTGCCGGATCGATTCGACCCAGGGCGCGCCGGCGAAGATCCAGAGGAAGCAGGGAGCGAAAGTGACCCAGGTCGTCAGCGTCGCGCCGATCAGCCCGGCGAGCAATGGGTCGAGCCCGGCTGGCGCCCGCATCGAGGCGAGGAAGCCGACGAAGCTCAGCACGAGGATCAGTGGCCCCGGAGTGGTCTCCGCCATGGCGAGTCCGTCGAGCATCTCGCCCGGCCGCAGCCAGCCCAGCGAGCCGACCGCTTCCTGCGCGACGTAGGAGAGCACGGCATAGGCGCCGCCGAAGGTCACCACGGCCATCTTGCTGAAGAACCAGCCGATTGCCGCAAGCGTGCCGTCGCCGCCTTGGAGCAGGAGCACGGCGAAGATCGGTGCCGCCCAAATGGTTGCCCATAGCGCCGCCGTACGCAGCGCATGGGCGAGCGACGGGAGCGTATGGGGCGGGAGGCGATCGATCAGGCCCTCGACGACGACGCCCTTCCCCTGGTGCCCGCCGCCGACGGCGAACAGGTCGGGTCGCAGGCGACCGCCCGCCAGGCCGAGGAGCCCGGCGGCGAGGACGATGATCGGGAACGGTACCCCCAGCGCGAAGATGCCGACGAACGCAGCGGCCGCAACGGCGATCATCAGGCGATTCTTCAGGGCTCGCTTGCCGACCCGCAGGACGGCCTCGACCACGATCGCGAGCACGGCCGCCTTGAGCCCGAAGAACACGGTCTGCAATGCCGTCGTGCCCTCGAAGACGGCGTAGGCCGTGCTGAGCGCAAGGATGACGAAGAAGCCCGGCAGCACGAACAGCAAGCCGGCGGCCAGGCCGCCGGCCGTCCTGTGCAGCAGCCAGCCGACATAGGTGGCCAGCTGCTGAGCCTCCGGCCCCGGCAGCAGCATGCAGTAGTTGAGGGCATGCAGGAACCGCGCCTCGCCGATCCACCTCTTCTCCTCGACGAGGATCCGGTGCATCAGCGCGATCTGGCCGGCGGGGCCGCCGAACGACAGGAACCCGATCTTGAGCCAGACGCGGAAGGCTTCGGCGAAAGTCGGCAACCCAGGCGGGCCTTCGGCGCGATTCATGTCTGCACTCATGCAGCGGCCGCCTTGGCTGCCGTGGGCATGGCAGGCGGCCACGCATGGGTCTCCGCGCGGAGCGAGCGGCACCAGGCGTAGAGCGCATCGTACATCACCAGCCCGTGGCGCAGCATCTCCTGGTCGTCGGCGAAGACGGCTGACAAGCCCAGCGAGATGGCGAACAGGCCGTGCGACTGCGGCGTCAGGTCGAGTCGCGAGGTATCCGCGCCGCGCACGATGTCGGCGAGGGCGAGGAGGGCCGGGTCGCCCAGGCGATGGCGCGCGACGAAGGCATCGAAGCTGCAGCGCTCGCCGTCATGGCTGTACTCCACCCCGGGGATGTCATAGGGCACCGCGCCCGTCTCCGCAGCGACGGTCAAGACGGCGCCCGGCGGC
>JAEULF010000110.1 GCA_016793965.1 Alphaproteobacteria bacterium
CGAGACGCGCCAGGCCATCGCCGCGCTCGACGCCATCGCCGACGTGAAGGGCGTCGATTCGGTGTTCCTCGGCCCCATGGACCTCGCCATGGACATGGGCTTCGTCGGCCAGGGCGGCGGCAACCCGGAGGTGCGCAAGCTATGCGCCGAGGCGGTCAAGCGCTGCAAGGCGCGCAAGACGCCCATCGGGACCTTCGTCGGCGGCGAGTCCGACCTGCGCTGGGCGTTCGAGACCGGCTTCGACTACGTCTCCGTCTGCTCCGATCTCGGCCTGGTGGCGCGCGGCGCCGAGGCGGCGCTGGCAACGTGGAAGGCCAAGTGACGAATCGTCGCGCCGCGGCCGCGGATTGATATAGGTCAAGGCATCCGACGACACGGATCCCGACGTTGCGCCGCAGCATGGCATGCAGGGCAACGGCGGGAGAGGCGTCATGGCGAGAGGAATCCGGAGCGGCGAGCGCAGCACGGAGCCGGATGCGGCTTCCGTCCGGGAGCGTTTCATGGGCTGCCTGGAGCGCGCCAAGCATGAGCGCCAGCCTTGGTCGTACTGGCTGCTCTCCGACGCGCTGCCGCCGGCGACCTGCGAGGCGTTGCGGACGCTGCCGATCGAGCCGGCCGCGATCGACGACACGCAAGGGCGGCGCGAGACCAACAACGCGACGCGGGTGCATTTCTCGCCCGAGCTCCAGGCACGCTTTCCGGTCTGCCGCCAGATCGCGGAGATGCTGCAGGACCCTGCGACGATCGCGCGGCTGGAGCGGACATGCGGCACCAGCCTGAAGGGCGCGCTGCTGCGCATCGAGTACTGCCAGGACCAGGCCGGCTTCTGGCTGGAGCCGCACACCGACATCGGCGCCAAGCTCTTCACCATGCTGATCTACCTGTCCGACGGCCCGGGCTCGGAGCGCTGGGGCACGGACATCTACGACCAGCAGCAACGCCATGTCGGCACCGCGCCGTACAAGGCGAATGCGGGCCTCATCTTCGTGCCCGGCAGCGACACCTGGCACGGCTTCGAGCCCCGCAGCATCGACGGCGTGCGCCGGATGATCATGGTCAACTACGTCAAGCCGGAATGGCGCGACCGCCACCAGCTGGCGTTCCCGGACAGGCCGGTGGGGTGACCGCCGCTACTCGTCCTCGCGCTCGCGGAAGATCTCGACCGTCGCCGAGGCCTGGATCGCCTTGATCGACGGCATGCAGTCGGAAGCGCTCGCGTAGCTCTCCGTGCTCGACGCGATCTCGTCGCCGGCCCGGCCGTAGAACGTCCAGCGCCATTCGTCCCGCGTGTCCTTGAAGACGTAGAAGCAGGGATACCGCAAGCTGGGCATGAGGCCTGACCCTCTCTCTGCCGGACGCCCGGCGCGCGCCTGGATCGACGCGCCGCCGACGGGCGCCGGACGGGTTGCCGCACCGGCGTCCGAGCGCCAACCATAGCATCGAGGCGATACGGCCGCGAAGCGCTGCCCTTGCCGGCGCTTGCGGTCGGGGGCCGGCCCGGAGGCTGCGCGATCGCGGCATCGGCCGCGGCCGAAGGAGCGACGCAAGCGCCGTCGTCGCAGCGCGCCCGCACGCGTGCGTCGCACGCCGTCGCTCGACAGGGACAGTCATCGAGTCGCCCGCGAGCGCCGCGGCACAGGCTGCATGGCAGCGGCGTTTCACGGAAGACCGATCGGCGAGGTCGGAATGGCGGCGTTGATCCACGTCAACGCCGTACGCGAGCGCTGCGCCGCATGATGCGCGCAAGACTTGTGCCCTTCACGTCGCCCGATCCCCCGGGAGCGACCCTCGATGGCCAACCCGCGCATCGGCCTTGCGCTCGGCAGCGGCGCAGCCCGCGGCTGGTCGCACATCGGCGTCATCGAAGCGCTGGCCGAGGCGGGCATCGCGCCGGACATCATATGCGGGTGCTCGATCGGCGCTCTGGTCGGAGCCGCGCACGTCGCCGGCGAACTGCCGGCCCTGAAGGACTTCGCGCAATCGCTCACATGGCGGGAGATCGCGCGCCTGCTCGATGTGCGGCTGTCCGGCGGAGGGCTGATCGCCGGCCAGGAGATCGTTGCGCTGCTGCGCAAGCTGAAGATCTCGGCTCCGATCGCCAGCTACGGCAAGCCCTTTGCGGCGGTGGCGACAGATCTCCAATCCGGGCGCGAGGTCTGGCTCCGGGAAGGGCCGATCGACGAGGCCGTCCGCGCCTCGATCTCCGTGCCAGGCATGCTCAGCCCGGCGCGTCACGCGGATCGCTGGCTCGTGGACGGTGGTCTGGTCAATCCCGTGCCCGTCTCCGTCTGCCGTGCGCTTGGCGCCGACGTGGTGATCGCGGTGAACCTCAACGGCGATCTCGTCGGGCGCCATGGAGCCGACCACGAGCGCAATGCGGGCAGCGCAGTCGGCGCACCGCCGGAATTCGTGACGCGCCTTGTCGGTCAGGTGCCGCCCGCATGGCGGGAGCAGGCATCGGCAATCCTCCCCAAGCTGGTATCGGACGCGCCGACCTCTCCGGGCTATTTCGAGGTGCTCATGACCTCGATCAACATCATGCAAGATCAGATCACGCGGGCGCGCCTGGCCGGGGAGCCGCCGCACGTGATGCTCGTGCCGCGCTTGCGGCATATCGGGCTGATGGAGTTCAACCGGGCAGGCGAGACGATTGCCGAGGGACGCGCCGTCGCGCATCAGGCACTGCCGCTCCTGAAGCGATACCTTTGACGCGCGCGCGGCCGCCGCAAGAAGCGATGGCCTAGGAGCCCGTACCGTGCCCCCCGGCGCTCACCGCATCAAATAGTCGTACGCCGACAGCACGTGCGTCCGCACGACGTGCAGGAACACGTCTACAGGCACGTGCTCGTCCGCCCCGCCCATGCCGGCGGGGGCCGGGCCGTAGACGAAGGCCGGCACGTTCCGGTAGCGCCAGAGCCGCGCGTCGGTGCAGCCGAGGCTGACCACGGGCTTCGGCGGCGGCACGCCGAGCGCACGGCAATTGGCCTGGATGATCTCGACCATCGGGTGGCCGGGGTCGGACCAATTGGGCGCGTTGTGGTTGATCTCCTCCATGCGCACGTGGGGATGGCGCGCCAGGATCTTCGCGACCTCGGCCAGCACGCGCTCGCGCGTCATGCCGACGGGCATGCGGATGTCGACCTCCATGACCGCGGCGGACGGCGTCATGTTGACCTTGATGCCGGCCTGCAGAAGCCCGATGTTGACGGTCACCCGCGGCACGATGTCGGAGGCGCCTGCGCCGAGCGCCCGCTCCATCTCCGCGCGCGCGTCCTTGAGCGCGCCGGCGACGTTGCCGGGCAACTCGACGCTCAGGGCGGAGAGCTCCTCCAGGTCGCCGATCAGCTTCGCCGCGAGCTTGCTGGCGCTGGCGCTCCTATGCGGATAGGCGCCGTGCGAGCCCGGCGTCTCGATGACGAAGCGCAGCCAGAGCAGGCCCTTCTCGCCGAAGCGCAGCGTGTCGATCGAGCTGGGCTCGCCGTTCAGGCAGCAATCGCCGTGCACCTCCGGGTGGTTGGACATCAGGTAGTTGGCGCCATAGGGCCCGAAGGTCTCCTCGTCGGAGACGACCGTCAGCGTCAGCTTGCCCTTGAGCTGCTCCTTGATGC
>JAEULF010000147.1 GCA_016793965.1 Alphaproteobacteria bacterium
GTCGTCGCCGATGCGCCCCCAATAGGCGGCGTCGCCGCCGAGCGCCGCGATCGCGACAGCAGCCGTCGCCGCGATGCCGCCGCCGCGCTCGACGACGGCGCGCGCGGTCACCTTGGTCGGCACCGCCGGGATGGAGTCCACCGCGAAGACCCGATCGAGCACGATGGTGCCGAGGCAGATGACGCGCGCCATGCCCGTGCCGCCTCAGCGCGTGACGGCGGCAAGTTCCGGTCGGTCGGTCATGCGGCTCCCGGGATGCTGGCGCGTGGGCGCCGAGACTACCGCCTCGCCCGGCGCAAAGCGAGCAGCGGCAGCGGCATCGCGATCCGTCACCCGAAGAACCCGGCGATCTCCCGCGACGCCGCGTCGGGCGCCTGGAAATGCGCGAAGTGCCCGGCGTCCAGAAAGGCGATCGAGCAATCGGCGAAGTAGTCGCCGAGCTTGTCCGACCATTCCGGCTTGATCAGCGGGTCGCGCTTTCCCCAGAGGAAGCGCGTGCGCGTCGCGACCTTCGGGCGCGGCGGCAGGCGCTCCTCCAGCATGAGCACGCGGCCGGGGCCGGAGGCGCGGTACCAATCGAAGCCGCCCTGCAGGTTGCCCGGCCGCATGAAGTTGTCGACCCAGGCCTCCAGCACAGGCGCGAAGACCGTGGGGTCGTCGCCCGACCAGTGGTCGAGGAAGTGCTTGATGAAGAGGCGGCAGGCCTCGCGCGACGAGCCCACGAGCTGCGCCGCCCAGGGCAGCTGGTTGAAGTACTGGTACCAGACCTCGATGAGATGCGCGGGCGCGCCGTAGCGCCTGCCGATGCCGGGATAGACGGTGCTGAACAGCACCATGCCGGCGAGCCGCTCCGGGTGCTTGAGCGCGAAGGCCTGCGCGACGAAGGAGCCGACATCGCCCGCGACCAGGCCGAAGCGTTGCCAGCCCAGCGCGTCGGCGAGGCCGAGGAGATCGGCGGCATGCAGGTCTGCGGTCGCGCCGGCGTCGGGGGCGTCGGACGGCTTGCCCGTCGCGCCGAAGCCGCGCAGGTCGGGGGCCGCCATGGCGAAGCGGTCGGCCAGGCGCCGCATCACCGGCTGCCAGACCAGGTTGAGCTCCGGCCAGCCGTGCAGCAGGACGAGCGGCGTCCCGGTGCCCATGCGCGCGACGTGCAGGGCGATGCCGTTCGACGCGATGCGCTCGAAGCGCGTGCCCGCCGCGACCGCTTCCGCCATCGCCTGGTCGAGCGCTTGCATTGCTGCCTCCTACCGTGCCGCCACGAGCCCCAGGCGCTCGCGCCGCGCCCAGCGCCAGAGCATCAGGGCGGCGACGATCGCGAGGCCGCTGGCCAAGCCGATCCAGATGCCGAGCGCGCCGAGCCCGGCGGCGAAGGCGAGCGCCACGCCGAGCGGCATGCCGATCGCCCAGTAGCCGGTGCCGGCCAGCAGCATCGGCACGCGCGTGTCCTTCAGCCCGCGCAGCGCGCCGGCGCCGATCGTCTGCACGCCGTCGGACACCTGGAACACGGCCGCGACGGTGATGAAGCTGACGGCGAGCGCCGCCACCGCCGCGCCCTCCGGGTCGGCCGGGTCGAGGAACGGCGCCGCCAGGGCGCGCGGGACGCTGACCAGCAGCGCCGCCATGGCGGCCATGAAACCGCCGCCCAGCGCCAGCGCGGTCCAGCCGGCGCGCGCGACGCCGCCGGGATCGCCGCGCCCGGCCGCCAGGCCGACGCGCACTGTCGTCGCCTGCGCGACGCCCAAGGGCACCATGAAGGTGATCGAGGCGACCTGCAGCGCGATGGCATGCGCGGCGAGGGGTGCGGCCCCCGTCAGCCCGACCAGCATGGTGGCCGCGCTGAACACGCCGACCTCGATCAGGAAGACGCCGCTGACCGGCAGGCCGAGACGGACGAGCGCCCGGAAGCGCGGCCAGTCGGCGCGCCACCAGCGCCCGGTCAGGCGGTAGCGCCGGAAGCGCCGGTCCCAGGCGAGGAAGCCGCCGAGCGCCGCCACCATGAAGCCGTTGGCCAGCGTGCTCGAGATGCCGGCGCCCGGCAGGCCGAGCGCCGGCGCTCCCCAGTGGCCGAACATCAGCGCCCAGTTGCAGGCGGCGTTGAGCCCGACCGCGAGCAGCGTCACGACGAACGCTGCCGCCGGCCGCTCCAGCGCTGCGACGAAGCTGCGCTGCACGATGAACAGGATGGCCGGCAGCAGGCCCCATTGCAGCGTCCGAACGTAGTCCGCTGCGGCCGCGGCAAGCGCGGGCTCCTGGCCGAGCGCCAGCAGCACCGCCTCGCCATGCCAGAGCAGCGCCCAGGCGGGCAGGCAGTAGGCGAGCGCCAGCCAGCATCCCTGGCGCACGGTGCGGCGCAGGTCGCGCACGGCATGCCGGCACCGCCCGCGCGCCTGCGCCAGCATCGGCGCCGTCGCCATCGCCAGGCCCATGCCGCCGACCAGCAGCGCGAAGTAGAGATGAGCGCCCAGCGTGCACGCCGCCAGCGCCTGCGGCCCGAGCCAGCCGGCCATCGCCACGTCGGTCGTGGTGATGGCGACCTGCGCCAGGTTGGTCAGCACGATCGGCCAGCCGAGCGCCAGCGTGGCGCGCGCCTCCGCCGCCCAGGCGGACGTGCCTGGCCGCGGGGCAGCGGCTGCGATCGCGGCATCGGACATGGCGTCACGCTCAGGCACGGGCGGGGGAGCAGGCGGGGCGCGGTTGATAGCCCTGCCGGCGCGCCGCTGCAAGGGCGGGACGCTGCGATGCGCTGCAAGCGCCGACCATGCCATGATGACTGACAATGGCGCTGCGCCAGGGATCGATCGCGCCGCCGGTAGCGTTCGCGGACGATAGCGTGTCGCACGGAGCCAGCCATGAGCAAGACCGAGCCGCCGGATCTCGTGCCGCCGGCCGGTACGCCGGAGTACGAGGCGTATTGCGCCTGGATGCGCCAGGAAGTGGCCATCGGCCTCGAATCCGCCAGGACGGAGCCCCTGGTCGATATCGCCGAAGCCGTCGAGCGCGGGCGGCGGCCGATCCGTGACGCCAAGGCGCAGGCGCGCGCCGGAGGTCGCGGGGCCGCCTGAATGCGCATCTTGGATCCCGTACGACCCGGACGAGAGGTCGATCCTCCGCATCGTCGACGCGCGGCGCAATGTCCGGCGCGTCCTCGCGGACGGGCACAGGTGATGCGAAGCCGGATCGCAACGGACGGTCTGGCGCCGGCCGCATTGTTTGAGACGGGAAATCGCCGCCTCAGTTGAACGGGTTCTCCGACCCGTAGAGCGCCTTGTTGACCGTGCGCGAGAGATCGCCGAGGTAGCCGTTGCGGTAGGCCTCGAGCATCAGGTTGCCGCGGTCCACCGTCTCGGCATGGCGCAGGAACACCTGGTAGTAGCCGGAGAACAGGTGCGCGCTCTTCGACGCGTTGTCGATCGTGGCGATCGCCTTCGCCACGCGGTCGGCGAGGTTGGGGTCCGGCTTCTCGAAGAACAGGCGGAAGAAGACCTCCTTGTCGCCGGTGGCGAAGCGGCCCCACAGCTCCTCCTCCTGCGCCTTCGACAGGCGGAAGGTGTGCAGCGCCAGGATCGCCGCCTCCTTCGCCATCTGCGAGAGGTAGAAGTCGGAGAGCGAGAGATAGGTCTCCAGGCGGATGTGCTGCTCGGTCAGCGACATCGTGTCGGACTGCAGCCGCGCCTGCTCGGCCGACTGGCGCAGCGCGCGGATCTGCACGGTCATCGCGGTGGACTGCCGGAAATAGCCCAGCGCGAACCACAGGAGGATGATCGGCGCCGTCGCGCCGGCGACGAAGGTGCCGAGCTCGGTCGGCAGCATGCGCGGCACGTTGGGCAGGCCGACGACGCTGTCGAGATAGTAGAGCGCCGCGCCGATCCAGCCGACGGTCACCAGGAAGAGCAGCCCGCCGAGCCCGACGCGCGCGACGAGGCGGAACGGCCAGCCGAGCGCCCGGAACAGGCGCGGCAGGAACGGGCGCTCCTCTTCGGCATCCGGGTCGCCCGCGACCGCGGGGGAGGGCAACTGGCGGGTCAACGGCGCGCGCTCCAGCGGCGCGCGCTCCAATGGCGGCCGCTCGGCCACCGGGCGCTGCGGTCGCGCCACCGGCCGGCGCTCGGCTCGCCCTGCCGGCACGCCTGACCGGCGCAAGCTCTGTTGCGGATCCGCTGCCGTCGCCGCCGGCTCTGCCGGTGCTGCTGCGAGGCTCGCTGGCTTGTCCGTCATCATCGATCCGATCGCTGCCCGGCAACCGACCAGGCGTGCTCTTTCGGCGAACTATAGCGCGCCGCGCGAAGCCCCGTCCATGGACGCGGAATCCGGCCGAGCGGGCCGCGCCGCCGCGAGTCGAGCCGGCCCCGACAGGTTGCGCCGCCGGTCAGCTGACGGCCGCGGCCGCGCCGGAGCGGCGCCAAGGGCGGCCCCCGGCCATGGCCGCGACCCGGTGCTTGCCCCTCTGCACCCTGCCCCCTAGGTTCGCTGCCTCCGCGCCAGCGGCGCATTGCGAGAGGTGCCATGCCCAAAGGCCAGACTCCCCCGAGCCAGACTCCTCCTGGAGCGCGTGTCGGCGCCGCAGCGGCGGAAGCGGTGCTCATCCTCGACTTCGGCAGCCAGCTGACGCAGCTGATCGCGCGCCGCCTGCGCGAGAGCGGCGTCTATTGCGAGGTGCATCCCTTCCACAAGGGGGCCGAAGCGCTAGCGGCGCTGAGGCCCAAGGCGATCATCCTGTCCGGCGGCCCGGCCTCGGTGACCGAGGCGCAGACGCCGCGCGTCCCCGACGCGGTGTTCAAGTCCAGCCTCCCCGTGCTCGGCATCTGCTACGGCCACCAGGCGATGTGCGCGCAGCTCGG